>JABDQT010000063.1 GCA_013042165.1 Kiritimatiellales bacterium
GTGCGTTCATCAGCAGGTCGGCCTCGCCCACATACTGCGCCATCTTGAGCACACGGAAGATGCGCAGCATCCGCAGCACCTTGATCACGTCGAGGAAGCGCGTGCCGGGAACCAGCAGGCCGATGTAGACCGGAAGCACCGCGAGCAGATCGACCACCCCGAAAAAGCTGCGGGCATAATGCAGCGGGTTGCGGGCACAATACAGCCGCAGCACATACTCGATGGTGAAGAGAATCGTAAACAGCGCATTCACGCCAAACAGCAGCGTGCCATATTCGGCTCGGATGGAACCAACGCTCTGGAGCATGGTCAGCGCAACGCTGACCATAATCGCGATGAACAGCAGAACATCAAACAGCTTGCCGGCCGGGGTATCGGCCTCGAAGATGATTTCGTGCAGTCGTTCCCTAGTCATGGCATTGGCATCCAACGGGTGTAATTTCGAGGTGATGAACCGGGTAGTCCAGTTCCTTTAATTCGGCATAACCGATCCCTACGGCGCAGTCACCGAGGCCTGAGCCGGAAATCTTTGCACCGAACACATCGGGATCGGCCTGCAGCGCCGATACGATCTCCTGCAGTTCAGGGGTGTTCACACCCATCTCATCCATGAGCTGCTGATTCCGGTTGAGAATGGCTCCAAATGCCGGGAAGTCATGATTCCGCAGGCAATCCAGTGCCTTATCCACACTAGCCCCGATCTCGGAATAGATACGTTCATATTTTTCGGGCTGCTCGCTGCGAAGCTGCTCGATTTTCCAGATGACTTCGGGAGTGGGCGTCTTGTAGCCGCAATAGACCGCCGTAAGCGGCGCATTGAGTTCAAGGCTGCGAAACGCCGGCTCGACCGAATATCCCACGACTCCGCCGAACACGCTGGCCGCCACATCGGCACCGGAACCCCTCCCCTGCACGATACGAATCGTTTCCAGCGTATGCCCGAACAGATTCTTTGACGCTGGCACCACCCCGTGCAGCCAACCCAGCAATGCCGCATGGGTGGCCGCGGTCACGGCCGCGGACGAGCCGAAACCGATGTCGGCCGGAAAGTCCGAGTCGATCTCCATCTCGAAGCCGGAAGGCAGTTCGCTCCGATGCTTACGGATAGCCCCGATGACGAAGCGGAAATCGGGATGGTCGACGAGATCGTCGAGCGGCGCCCGATAGGTTCCCAGATCGGATGCAATGCGGACACCGCGGCCAGGCATCTCGAAAATTCGGATGGTGATACGCCGGTTGATAGCACAGACCATCGCCTTGTGCCCATGCAGCACCGCATGCTCACCAAGAAGCATCAGGCTGCCGGGCGCGGAGGTGGTGATGGTGGGAGCTTTCGCCATGGATCAGACGATCCGCGTGCCGAGGGGGTCGCCCCGCACGGATGAAACCGTGTACCCATATTTCGCGCACAGCTCGACGGGTGGACTATCGGCGAATACCAGCACAATGCCTCCCTTTTCTCCGGCAACGGCTCCCGCTCCGCACACCTTGGCGGAACCACCCCACTGCTCGATTTCGGCGATAAAGTGCCGGACCGTTTCCGGTACAACGCCGATGGCCGCGAGCAGACGGTTGTTCTCGCGCACCAACCAGCGGACCTTCTGTTCGTCATTCGAACGGATCGCTTCCTCGAAGGCATGGGTCACATCTTCAAACTCACTCCAGATCGCGCTGTCCCGGAACCGGCGTTCCACCTCCATGACGCACTCGCCGGTGGTCGATTCGGGAATACCGGTCTGCACCATGTACATCTTCATGCGCGGGAGGGAAATCGATGAGGCCTGCCCGTTCTGGAAGCGAGCGCACCCGCCGTGCAGGGAAATGTAGGAGTCGACCCCGCTGGGTTTTCCATGCTGGAGCTTCTCGGCCTCGAGGCTGTATTCGTAATACCACTCCGGCTTGAAGTCGACACGCAGATAGTGGCCCAGTGCGCGGATCTCGCTCAATACGGTGGCGGCCGACGAACCCATGCCGCATCCAACCGGAATGCTTGAGCGCAGTTTCATCACGAGGCCGGAGTCGAGGGTGTGGTGAAGCCCGTCGAGGGTGTGGATAAAGGCGAAACGGAACAGATCCGCCGGCGCGGAAAGCACATAGCCGATGCCGATCTGCCCATTGAGAAATTCCCGGTATTTGTTTTCCACCCGCCGCTTAAGGTCGTGCAGGGCCAACAGGGTGAATGAATCCGAATCGGGTTCCCCCGGAAGATCAAAGGAGATCCGGTCGCCGGACTGGGGTGTGACCTCGAAGACCGCACTGCGATCAATCGCCATCGCAATGGCCGGCTTGCCGTAAACGACGGCATGCTCGCCACTGAGAATCAGCTTGCCTGGAGCGACTGCTTTCATTTGTTAATCCACCAACGATTCATATTCCCGTTTGTGCTGGCTGATGCCCGAAAACCGGAAGGGTCCGGTTTTGTATTGCGGGAAAACATATTCCCCGCCATCGGTCGGCACCACATAATTAAAAATGTCCTCGTATTGTTGATACGTCAGTTCGCTCCGATTTTCGAGCAAATTCCGGTGCTGATCCACATAAAGGGCATCCCGGTAGCCGGGTTGAACCACCCCGCTGAAAAATTCGCCGACACAGCCGGAACCATAGCTGTAAAGCCCCACCCGCTTGCCGGCAAGATCCTCCTCCGCCGTGTCCAGCAGCGAGGTCAGCCCGACATACATCGAGCCCGCATAGCAGTTTCCGACCACCCGACTGTAGCGCAGCGATTCGGCCAGCAGTCGATGCAACTGCTGCTTATCCAGATCCACCTTGAATTTTCGGCATAGCTTCTGGTGCGCCTTTTCGGCCATCTTGCTGAAAGGAATGTGATAGCAGAACCGGTCAAAATCGGTCAGTGCCCGCCCCGACTCCTCGGCATATTGCTTCCAGGATTCGATCAGGGCATGGATATAGACCATCGTGGAATATTTTCCATCCACCAGCGCCTCGGAACGGTAGTTGGGCCGCCAGAAATCCATGACATCCTCGGTATAGTAGCCACACTCGGGATCGATGGCCATCAGCCGCGGATTCGCGGAAATCAGAATGGCCACTGCACCGCAGCCCTGCGTCGCTTCGCCGGGGCTGCCCAGCTCATACCGGGCGACATCGGAGGCAATCACCAGCGCCTTTTTAGTCGGATTGCGGGCCACGAACCCGATCGCGAGTTGAATGCCGGCCGTTCCGCTGTAGCAGGCCTGCTTCAGCTCGAGCGTGCGGCAGCGCGGCGCCATGTCCAGCAGACCGTGTACATAGATACCCGCCGCCTTGGAATGGTCAATGCCGCTCTCTGTGGCAAACAGCAGCAGCTCCACCTCATCCAGCTCACCGTCTTTCATCAGCGGATAGGCCGCGCTCGCTCCCAGGGTAACCACATCCTCGTCGGGCGACGGGATCGCCATCTTTTCCTGCCCGATGCCCTGATAGTATTTATCCGGATCGACCGACCGCGCTGCAGCGATGGTTTTCAGGTCAACATAGTAGTGCGAGGTATGGAAACTGATTCTATCAATTCCAAAATTCATCCAGAATGAGATCCTCTCTGCCTTTGATACTGCCGATATCGGCCGCTCCCAACAGGAACATGGCGGTGGTGAATTCACGCCTGATCCGCCGGATGACCGTACGCACGGCAGCAGGCGATTCACGCGCCGGATTCAAAAAGGGTTTGGCCATACCGCAAAGCGATGCTCCGAGAATGATGCTCTTGGCCATGTCGATGCCGTTACGAAGTCCGCCGGAGGCAATCAAGTCAACCTCGCTCCGGTAGGGTTTCATCATCCGAAGAGCAAGCGGTGTCGGTACGCCCCAGTCGCTGAAGAGCTCTCCCAGCTCGGGCTCATCGCTGCGCTTGCTCTCCACCATGCTCCAGGACGTACCGCCCGTGCCGGCGACGTCAATATATTTGATTCCGGCGGCAAGCAAATGCTCCACATCCTCCAGCGACATGCCGGCGCCGACCTCCTTGACGATGACCGGCTGCTTCAGGGTCTGCACAATGATTGCGATCTTATTGCGCAGGCCGGAAAAATCGGTGTCGCCCTCGGGCTGGACCGCCTCCTGCAAGGGATTGAGGTGCAAATAAAGCCCGTCCGCATCGAGCACCTTTACCGCCGCCTCGCAATCGGCGAAGCCGAGGTCATAGTTGAGTTGCACCGCTCCGAGGTTGGCCAGCAATACCGTATTGGGCGCATGCTGGCGTAACTCAAAACTCCGCCGCGCATCGGCATCGGACAGAAATACCCGCTGGGAACCCACGGCCAGAGCCACCCCTTCCGCCTCGGCGGCGATCGCCAGATTGCGGTTGATCTTTTCGAGTTCCGCATCCGCCCCGCCGGTCATCGACGAAATCAGCAGCGGAAAGGCCAGCTTCTTGCCCAGAAACTTGGTGGCTGGATCAACTTCCGCCAGATTGAGTTCCGGCAAAGCCCTGTGGACCAAATGCATACGGTCAAAATAGTATTGCCGGCGGTCGACGGCGGCATCCTCCGACACGATATTGATATGGTCCATCTTGCGTTTGTTTATCTGTGTCATAATTCGGCGGAGCTTATACCTTTCAGCCGGTTGTTGAAACCCAAAACTAGACCCTTGCAATCGGGCTTTTCCAGCTTATAGTTCCTGCTTTTTGGAGATCAGAACCTGCAATGAGCCAACCGCAATCCATTGAAACCGGAGGATTCGAGCACCGCTTCGGCGGCCTTTTCCGGCTTTATGGCCAGACAGCCATGGAGGCCCTGCGCAAAGCCCATGTACTGATCGTGGGCGTGGGCGGTGTCGGCTCGTGGGTCGGCGAAGCACTCGCACGCAGTGGGGTCGGGCAGCTGACGCTTGTCGACTGGGACGACATCTGCTTCTCGAATACCAACCGACAGATCCACGCCATGACCGGTACGGCCGGATGCGCCAAGGTGGAGATCCTTTCCGAGCGTATCGGGCTCATTAATCCCGAGTGCACCGTCCATGCCATCCGCGAATTCTACACCGACAAAAATGCCGACGAGCTGATCACCCCCGGACTCTCCTATGTCGTCGACGCCATCGATCGCAAGAACGCCAAGATCCACCTGATCACCCGTTGCAGTCAAATGGGCATTCCGGTCATCGTTTCCGGCGGCGCCGGCGGACGGGTCGATCCCACGCAAATCCGCACGACCGACCTGCGCGATTCCTACAACGATCCCCTGCTCGCATCGATCCGCAAGCAGTTGCGCAGGAATATTCCCGGCATGCACCAGAATCATAAAAAGAAGTTCCAGATTCCCTGCGTCTTTTCCGCCGAGGCAATCCGCTACCCCCACCCCGACGGAGGCATCTGCCTCGAAAAACCAAATGCAGGCGATGGCCCCAAGCAGTTGGATTGTCAATTCGGGTTCGGGTCCGCCACCTTCCTCACCGGCAGCTTCGGCTTCGCGATGGCCGCACGCATCATCAACGACCTTGCTGAAGGATAATTTCGTTCCTCGCAGAGGCGCAGAGCACGCAGAGGTATTTCTTAGGTGTTTTTCTCAGCGAACCCTGCGCCTCTTCGAGGGATCTTAGTAGACGTGGAGGATAATGCCTTCCGCACCGGAGGGAAGCTCAATGAAGCCGGCTTCGATGCCGCCCATCAGCGCGGAACCCAGCGGAGACTCCGGCGTGATGACAGTCACCGTGTTGCCGTCCACGCTTACTTCGGTTCCGCCGCCGCAATTGAGCATCAGGTACCAATCGGTTTCCCCATTCATCTCCACTTCCACCAAAGCGCCGATATCAATCTCCTGTCCGCTGAAATCCTCGACCTCCATGGCCCTCAATTCCTCCAGCCGATGCGCGAGATCGATACAGTGTTTGGCATATCCGTGGGCAAGAAATGCCGCCTCAATACCTGTGGTGTCGCGCTGCTTATCAGCGTTCGCCGCACTGAAGGTGGTCGCGGCATTCGACTGAGCATTCGCCTGCGTCTGCCGTTCAAGTTCCGTTTCCAATGCCTGGATCACCGCATCTAAAATCGTTTGTTTCATCTTACGGTTCGTAATCCAAAAGCTCCGCCCCTTTGATCAGACGGCAAAATTCCTTCTTGGTGACGAGATGTGTTGTTCCTTCCGCAGTGATAGGATCAGTCATGGTTTTATAACTGACGGCCAGACGCGCGAGTTCAACGATACGAATATACTCTTCGCCCTGTTTATAAAGCTGGTTTTGTTGAAGTTTCATTCAGCGTCTTTAGCATCATCCCCACCCCGATTCCACGGATTTACACATCTGAAAAAAAAAGCCCGCATGAGGCGGGCCTTTTCAGTGAGTTGAAAGATGGCTCAGAAAGAGTCTTCAACCACCAGTTCTTCCAGCGGGAGCTGCCCCGGCTTGGGCCAGCTGTCCTTGACTTTTTTGCCGACGGCGACCATCGGTCCGATTACATAGTCATCCGGCAGATTTACGAGTTGAGCTACCGCATCGAGGTCGAAACCAATCATCGGGCATGAATCATAACCCATGTCGCGGGCGGCGAGCATGAGGGTCTGCAACGCCATACCGATGGAACGCTGGGCTTCATCGCGCTGAAGATCCTCGCGGCCCTCATGAAACGGCCCCATCCAGCCGACGAGCAGATCGGACACTTCCTTGGGTGCATTTTTCCAGTAACGTTCCGGCTCCTTCTGCCAGGCCTTCACATCCGCCGTCATGAGAATCAGCAGGCTCGCATCAGTCATTTGCGCCTGGTCGTTCCCAAACTCGGTACGGATTTTCTGCCGCAGTTTCGGATCGCGGATGACCACGAAGCGCCAGTGCTGAATGTTAAAGCTGGTAGGCGACTGAATGGTCGCTTCCAGCAACGTGCGCTCTTCTTCGGCAGTCAGTGTGTGATCGGGATCAAAGTGCTTGACTGCCCGGCGTGAGTAGATGGCTTCCAGTGTTTCCATAATCGCTCCTTTTTCGAGATTTATGCAGATACTGTATCAGCATAATCTTCTCTTGTTCGCAGAAGGATACATGACATTACAGATTTTATCCGCTACCGCTGGGATCTCAGCACGATCCCGCCAGATACAGCTCCTACTGACCGCGTTCGATGCGGCGGTGGGCGTCCATCAGCTCGCCGGGGTTGGGCTGAGCGGCAAGCAGGGATAGTTCGCCGCAGAGAACGGTGGCGGCACAGAGGCAGGCGAGGCGGCGGGAATTCTCGCCGGGGTCGCGCGGCTCGTCGAGGCC
>JABDQT010000065.1 GCA_013042165.1 Kiritimatiellales bacterium
CTGCGTGCTTTCGATGGAGCTGTCGTATTGCAGCGCTTCGGCCGCAGCGGCGCGCACCCATTCATGTTCGGAAGAAAGCTGTTTTCGGATGGCGGCCCATTTTTCCGGAGCGGGGCAGTTGTTCAGCAGGCGCAGGATACCCACCTTGGCGGCGGGATCGCACTTCGGGCTGTCGAGAAAGTCCAGGATTTCGGAAAGCCGGTGCCATTCTCCATCGCGGCAAGCCTTGACGATATGACCAAGTTCCAGAATGTCGGCACCGGTATCCTCGCCATGCCATTCTTTCACCTGTTTATCAGCCCACGCCATATCCTCCTGCCTGTGTCCGTGGAAGTCGCCGGTGATGGCCTCCGGGTTGTGATGGCATAGGTTGCAGGCGTTGGGGGAGCCGAACTCCAGCGACGCAGCGGGCGAGGGCGGGCGGAAGGTGTGGTCGGAACGATGCATATGCGCCTGGGCGGTCTTCGGCATATGGCAGTGGATGCAGGCCACATTGGCCTCGGCCGGATGACGGGAGTGGGAGAGAATGTCATCCACACGCTTTTCGTGGCAGGGCAGGCAGGATTGATTGGGATTGTCCTTGAACCGGAAACGGCCGCTCGAGGTATGGCAATGGATACATTCGAGCTGGCCCGACATGGCGCAGGGGTTGGCTTCCCAGCCGGTCTGCGTGTAGTTTTCGCCCAGGTCGCGGCCGTCGGGGAAAAAGTCGGGGTCTTCATAGGAGATCAGATCGTAGTGGTCAAAGAACAGTTCTCCAGGCGTAAAATCGCGCGTCAGCGGCGTCATCTTGGCATGGCACGGTGCACAGGTGGCATCGCGCTGCTTGCTGTTGAGATCCTCATGAAAGCGGATCAGCTTGAGGTCTTTGAGTTCCTCGCCCTTAGCGGCGGCTTCTTCGGCGGCTTTCACGTGGGCTTCGCCGGGACCGTGGCAGACTTCGCAGTTGATGCCGGATTCTGTCCAGGTGGTGGTATAGCTGTCGTCTTCAGGATTGTAGTTTTTCCGCAACTGGCTGATATGGCAATCGTGGCAGGCGGTATTGAAGGTGAGCTGCCGATCGGTCCATTCGAGCGCCTCGTCGACCGCTCCGCTATTGAAGTGCCGGACCATGCTTCCGGTGGAGTTATACCAGGTTCTGGTGTGGACGTTGTAGGCGATCGGGGCCACCTGCAGCTTGCCTTTTTCGAGAGGCACCAGAAAGAAGAAGACATTCTTGCCGCCAAGGGCGTGCAGAACCGGATAGGTTTTTGTCGAGCCGCCGTCCTTGCTCTGGTGCATGACCCCGCCGCTCCCGTTCAGCTCGATGATGAAATCCGTGCCGCCGACCTTGATGGCCGCATCCATGGGCTCCAAGGTACGGGCGAATGCGCCGCTGAATGCCTGCATCGCCTTGCCATGGTGAGAGGTGCTCCACAGTTCGTAGAAGCGTTCATGGCAGGCCAGACAGTCCGAAGAACCCATATATTCTCCCTGATCGGTAAAGTCGACTGCGGATGCAGTCGCAACCGCGAAGAGAGAAAGGCAGTTCGATAGGAAAAACATAGCTCTTAAATACATAATGCACCTATTAAACGGGGGGAGTTGCTGTTTGTACAGCCGCTTTTCGGCCGTGTTAAATAGACGCCTGCCCGATCCATATTTAGACAGACCGCTTTTTCTCTTCAATTCTCGGTTTTCAATGTTTTGAGTCGCGGTTTGACCGGTTTTACGGCAAAGATGGCTGGTGAAATGTCAGACGAAACGAACAAAGATCTTGAAGCAGCATTCAGCAAGCGCAACGAAACATTGCGCGATTTTTACAATACCGATGCGCTCTCGCTATCTGATCAGGAGAGGGAATCGCTTACACCGATCTTTAATTCGCTCAAGGACAATGCCGAGCGATACAGCGAGATCAAAAATATTGCCGTCGGTGGCGAAAAGGAAATTACCCTCGCGCATGACCACCGTCTGGATCGGCATGTAGCCATGGCCCGTGCCGTGCGCAAGGATACGCCTCAGCATATCGAGCAGTTCCTGCGGGAGGCGCGGCTGACGGCCAATCTGGCCCACCCGAACATTATGCCCGTCTACAACATGGGGCTGGATCCGAAGGGGGTGCCGTTTTTTTCGATGGAGCTTATTCCGGGGGATAGTCTGAAAACCATTCTCTCCAAACTTCGCGAGGATGATGAGGAATACGGACGCACCTATCCGCTGGAAACGCTGCTGAATATCTTCATGAAGATTTGCGATGCCATTGCCTATGCGCATTCGCGAAATGTGCTCCATCTCGACATCAAACCCGACAACATTCGGGTGGGCGAGTTTGGCGAGGTGCTGGTCTGCGACTGGGGTTTGGCGCGGGTGGTCAATGCGGCTGAGCCGGAGTCTCCGGATGATGCCGTTACGCTGGATGCCGATGTGCTTAACGACATGACGCTCTCCGGCACCATGAAGGGCACGCCCGGTTTCATGGCCCCCGAGCAAACTCTGGCTTACGGGGAGAAAACCTTTCAGACCGATGTGTATGCGCTGGGAGCCCTGCTGTACATGCTGTTGACCTTCGAGCTGCCGGTTCGGGGTGCCTCGGCTCACGAGGTAGTTCAAAACACCCGTGAAGGTAAAGTGGTGCCGCCTCGAAAGCGAAAGCCCGATCGATTCATTCCGGGCAGCCCGGCTGCGGTGGCGATGAAGGCACTGGCGCTGAGGCCTGAGGATCGGTATCAGAGTGCTTACGAAATGGGGCAGGAAGTTGCCCGTTATCTTTCCGGCCATGCCACCGAAGCGGAACGGGCCGGATGGATTACCAAAACATCCCTGCTGCTGAAGCGGCACAGTCGCGTAGCCTTTCTTTTGATTACGTTCCTGCTGCTGCTGGCCGTTGTGGTCAGTGGAAACCTTGTGACCATATCGCGCGAGAAAGCCGAAGCCATTGCGGCCCGCAAACAGGCGGAAGATAATTTTCAGCTCTATCTCGACGAGCAGACCGTTACGGAGGCGCTGGGCGTGGAGTTGGGCGAAGCCGTCTCGTTTACCGTGCGCAGCCGCGATTTTGTAAATGCGGCAGCCATGATCAATCTGCTGGAAACGGGTCTGAAGGAAGATATCGACACGGTGCAGCGCCAGAATCTGTATGCGCAGAAGGGCACCCTCCATTTTGTGCTGCAGCAATTTAACGCCGCCCGCGAATGCTTTGAGTCCGCCGGCAATACCCGCCGAATCGATAGGTTGAGCGAACTCAGCCGTAAGTACGCGGAAATCAAACCCAACGATCGGAAGCGTTTGACCGACCAGCAGCTGGCCGACCTGATTCGGGACGACATGCCTTCAAGGCAGCTTACGATGTACTACCTCTACTATCATCATCTTCGCCGGCGCCCAGCCTCTGCCCGTCCGGAAGAATACCTGCCGCTGGCCGGTGCCGTGCTGGATAAGCTGAACAGCAGCAGGCGAGCGCTGAACAAACCATTGGAACTCACCGAAACCGAGGATGGCAACCATCTCGATCTGTCCCGGACCCCGTACCGCATATTTTCAATGAACATTATCGGGATCTACCGCCGGAATGTTTTGAGCCCGCTCAAATTATCGTCGCTCGATATCAGTAACTCGAAAATCGAAAGTCTTTCCGAGCTGCGGGGGCTGAGGCTGGATGAGTTGAGAATGGTCGGGGTAAAGGTCAGCTCTTCGAAAGCTTTATACAGGCAGGCGCAGTCGTTGCAGTTGAAACGTATTGTGCTGACCGTGGACGACTATCCGAAGGAAACGATCGCAGAGCTGAAGAAGCATATGCAGGTGGTCGATGCCGGCTCCCGCGAGGGCATCACTCCAGCTGGTCGCGCAGGTGGCGGATCTCCTGAATGAGACGCTCCTTCACGCGGTTCTTCAGGCGGTATACCGAGTTTTCCTTCAAGTCGAGCGCCTTGGCGATTTCTTCGACACTCTTTCCTTCAAGGGTGAGGCGAAATGCATCGACGGCCTTTCCGGAAAAAAGCGGCTCGATATTTTCCATGGCGAGGTTGGTCAGGTGAACTTCCCACTCGCGCTCGGCAATCGCATCGATCTCAGGAAGCCGTATGGATTTCAGATAGGTAAGAGTATCGTCCTGACCCGCTTTTTCGAGCCGGTTGGCATCGCGGCTGCGTTTCCGGATAAAGTCGGTCACGCAGTTTTTTGTCACCGTGCTTAGCCAGCTGCGGAAGCGGTTGATTTTATCATAATCCATTTTGGGCAGGTGGTTCCAGACGTTGATCAGCACCTGCTGAAGAATGTCTTCCGTGTCATGCTCGGAAATGTTCATGCTGCGGATGATCGCATAGATGTACCGTCGGTAGACGCGGACAAACTCGTCCCATGACTCCTCGTCATGCTGGTTTTGCACCCGCTGGATAAGCGTTGCCCGCGTTTGATAGTGGTCCTTCTCAGTCAATGGAGTTCCCCGGCGATTGGATAACCGAAAATATTCGTGGAAGGGCGAGAATGCAAAGTAAAAATCATGGGTCACTCAAAAACAGAAGCATGCCTGCGTACCAAAACTTTTCAGGGCAGAATGAGGGGTTGACAAGTTCAGCGAATATATCTAGAACGTATGCAGTTTTAGGGGCAAGCCACTCTCTCTTCTTTGAGAACTCCATACCGGTTTTTTTCTGTCCATTTTTTCATGTCGGATACTCAGCGCAATACATTGGTGATCGGTCTAACAGGCGGTATTGCTTGTGGAAAATCGATTGCCGGAAAAATTTTGGAATCACTCGGGTTTGACGTATGCGATTCGGACGTAATTGCGCATGACCTGATGGCTGAAGGAACCGGGGTGCATCGGAGGGTGGTCGAACATTTTGGGGAACGAATCCTTTCCGGTACAGGTGAAATAGATCGTGCCGTTCTCGGGCAAATTGTTTTCAATCATCCCGAGCAGCTGGAAAAACTCAACGGTCTGGTACATCCGGCTGTACGGGATACCCTTGCGGCTTGGATCTCCGAAAAAAGGGAGACGCAGCAGAATGCAGCGGTACAGATTCCCTTGTTGTTTGAAAGCGGAATGGATTCGTTGGACTGGGATGCTGTTTTTTGTATCTCGGCAACGGAGGACGAGGTGTTACGGCGCTTGAAGGCCCGCGGGCTCTCGGCCGCAGAAGCGATGCAACGGATTCAGGCCCAGATGCCGCTGAAGGAAAAGGAAAAGCGATCTGATTGCATTATTCCGAACGATGGAACATTGAAGGATTTTACAGAGGCGATAGAGCAGGCCGTGCAAAAAACTGCTGTACGAAAGGGTTGATATGAGCGACGAAAAAGAAGTGGTCCAAGAGGCGGTTGACAAGGTTGAAGAACCCAAGGCACCCGCAGTGAAAAAACCAGCCAAAGAGGGCTCGTCCAAGAGCTCTGCGGATGAAAAAGCTGATTCGGGGAATGAAAAAACCGGCGGAGGCTCTGCAAAGGGTGGAGAACAGGCCGAGAAGCAGCGTGAACGTGGTGCCGGAGGAAAGCAAGGCAGGAAAAACCGCGGCAACAAAAACAACGGTGAGCGCAATCAGCCTCCGCCGAATCGCGAAAATCTGCCACCGCTCTCCCTTCATGAAATGCAGGTCACGCCAATCAACGACATCAAAGCGATGGCTGAAAAATACGGCATGCAGGAGTATGACGGGTTCAGCAAACATCAACTCATTTTCGAACTGCTCAAGAATCATGGCCGGCGGGGTGGTCCGTTGGAAGGACGCGGTGTACTGGAAATCCTCCCCGACGGATTTGGGTTTCTGCGCTCGCCTTTGAACAGCTATCAGCCCGCACCCGACGACATTTATGTGTCGCCATCGCAGATTCGCCGTTTTGGTATTCGTACCGGTGATTATGTAACGGGGTCCATTCGGGCACCCAAGGAGAAGGAACGCTTCTTCGCCCTGCTTCGCATCGACCAGATCAATAAGGATGATCCGGAAACGGCCCGCAAACGGGTTCCATTCGAAAACCTGACACCGCTGTTCCCGGATCAGCGGTTGGTGATGGAGACGGACGCCAAGGAAATTTCCATGCGCGTGATGGATATCGTCACGCCGATCGGAAAAGGCCAGCGCGGTTTGATCGTGGCGCCGCCGCGCACCGGTAAAACCGTCTTGATGCAGAAGATGGCCAACAGCATTTCAAAAAACAATCCCGAGGCAAAGTTGATCATTCTGCTCATCGACGAACGGCCCGAGGAAGTTACGGACATGCGGCGCAACACGCAGGCTGAAGTGCTGGCCTCGACCTTCGATGAGCCGCCGGAACGCCATACCCAGGTAGCCGAAATCGTGATCGAAATGTCGAAGCGTCTCGTGGAAAAGGGCGAGGATGTCATTATTCTGCTCGATTCCATCACCCGCCTGGCGCGTGCCTACAACACCACCTCGCCGCACAGCGGCAAGATCCTTTCCGGTGGGGTCGACTCCAACGCACTGCACAAACCGAAGCGCTTTTTCGGTGCGGCACGAAATATCGAAGGCGGCGGCAGCTTGAGCATCATCGCGACGGCACTGGTCGATACGGGAAGCCGTATGGATGAAGTGATCTTCGAGGAGTTCAAGGGTACCGGCAACATGGAGCTCGGGCTGGATCGTGAGTTGGTCAACAAGCGCATCTATCCGGCCATCAATATCGAAAAATCCGGCACCCGCAAGGAAGAACTGTTGTTGCATCCCGATGAGCTGCAGCGTATCTGGACGCTCCGCAAGGCGCTCAAGGATGTGCCGCAGGTGGAGGCGATGGAGCTGCTCATCAACCGTCTCAAGAAGACCAGCAACAACCTGGAGTTCCTCATGACCCTGCAAGGGGGATAAGTGCGGTAATCCGATGTTTGCAGAAGGCGGCCCGTGGGCCGCCTTTTTCTTTGGTCAGCTGCTTTTGACAGGTTGTGCGTCGTTTACTAGCATGGGATCCGCTTAGGGGGGCATATGCTGACGACAAAAAAGATGAATGCGGTTTTGTTGGCCGGCGATCGAAGCGCAAGCATTACGGTCCGCAATGACAACAAGGCATTTCTGGAATTGCATGGCGTGCCGCTGCTGATCCATGTGCTGCGGGCGTTGCGTGCGGCGGAGTATGTGGGGATGGTCGTGATCGTGGGGCCGGCGACACGGATCCGGGAGATCCTGGAACACCATGGCGAAAGCGATGGGGTCAAAGTGGTCGAGCAGCGCGAAAACATGATCGAGAATTTCAAGGTCGGTTATGTTGTCTCGCTGGGTCTGGATGAATCGGTGGCCTTTTGGGATTTAAAGGGCTCGGAGCATCAGCATACACCGGTGCTTGTGGCTCCCAGCGATATCCCGCTCCTGACGCCGGCGGAGGTGGACGAATTTATCGTGTGCAGCAACATGCACGAATACGACTATTCGATCGGTATTACCTCCAACGATGTGTTATCGCACTACCATCCGACCGAAGGCCGCTCGGGCATTCAAATGATCTATTTCCATGTGAAGGAAGATCTGATGCGGCACAACAACCTGCACATCGGCAAGCCGCTGAGTTTTGATCATCTCGACTACATCGAAAAAATGTACGAATGGCGCTATCAGACGCGCTGGGCCAACATCATCCGGATGCTGTTTTCGCTGCTGATTCATGGCTGGCGGTTGTTTAAAAGCCTGCGCATTTTTATCCTGATGCAGATTTCTCTTTTTTATGACCGGCATGGTCACCCAAAGCTGTCCGACCGACTGCGTTCACTTGTGGGTTTCAATCGACTGGCCGAAGGAATAGGCAACGCCATCGGGGCCCGCGTCCAGATCGTCTATACCCACTTTGGCGGCGCGGCGCTTGATGCGGACAACGAAAAGGATCTGGCGGTGATCGAAGAGCGCTATGAGGAGTGGATGGAGCACCAGCGCAACCTGCACGTCTAGCGGTCTTACAGCTTTTCCACCACAATGCGGTTGCCGTGAACCTCGACGATGCGAACGGGCGATTGGCAGGAGATATAATCGCCGTGCGTCACCACATCCAGTTTGCGGTCGTCAAAGTATGCGCTGCCGCTTGGCCGCAGATCGGAGTGGGCCACGCCTTCGAGCCCCAGCAGGGAGGCGTCTTCCTCGGCATCCGGTACGACCGTGCTGAGTGTCAGGCTTCGAAAGATGCGCGTCTGCGGGAAAAAACGGCCCACGATACCCACAAGGAGTATGGCTCCCAGAAAGGAGAGCATCACCTTGAGGAAAGGCAGCGAAATGGTTTCCGGCGAGAAATCGATAGGCCGCCATTTTCCCGGCATGCGTTCGCTCATGGCGCTGATGAACGAGACAAAGATCAGCAGCAGTCCGCTGAAGCCCATGATCCCGAAGCCGGGGGTGATGAACACTTCGATGGCCAGCAGGGTGACACCCAGCCCAAACAGCAGCACATCTTCCATGCCGGCGAGTCCGGCAATGTGATGCCCGAAGAAAAAAAGCATCAGGCAGGTGACTCCTGCGATGCCGAAAATACCGAATCCCGGCGTCTTGAGTTCCAGCCAAAGGCCGCCCAGTCCGAGAATCATCAGGATCGGGGCAATACCGGCAATAAGGCGCGCAAGCCGCTCCGCCGCGGTAACCTCCAGTACGCGTTTCTCCGCGTTGGCCAGCCCGAGCGTTTCCAGCAAGGCGTCGATATCCTTCACTGTTCCGCTCGAAAGCAGGGGCCGCTGCTCCTCGCCGACGAGTTGCTCGGCCTCCACGTTCGTCAGCGTCAGCAGGCGGCCTTTTTCGCTGATGACCGAACCGTTCACGCTGTATTCCATGTCCGCCCGGACCATGGCCTCGGCGAGTTTTGGATCGTGCCCGCCCTGCTCGGCGGCAGAGCGAACCATCGCGGATACGGCAGACGTCATTTTTTCCTGCACTTCATCGGGCATTTCCTGCACGCCGCCCATCGGCGACATGAGCATGGGGGTGGCTGCGCCGATCACGCTGCCCGGAGCCATGTAGATCTTCGGAGTCGCCAGGGCAATAATCGCCCCGGCGGAGTAGGCGTCTTTCTCCACAAAGGTATAAGTAGGTACGTCGGTGTTGGTGATGACGCTGATGATGCCTTTGGCGGCATTCACCGCGCCGCCGGGGGTGTCCATTTCAAAGATGATGGCCTTGGCACCGTCGCGGACCGCTTCATCGACCCCGCGCCGAACGACATACAGCAGCGCCGGCTCGATCATTTTCTTGATCGGGATAATGTAGACGATCGGTACATCGCTGCTTGGCATGGACGAAGCCTCGTTGATTTCGTTCGAGTCCTGCGCAGGTGCCATGAAGCCGATGGAAGTCATGCATAAGATAAGAAGCAATTTTCGCAACATGTGGGCGTCTCCATTAGTCCGGCTCTATTTTTTCCAGTCTGCGGAAAAAAGAAAGCGAAAACTTTCAATGGATCAATAATCTGCGTATGAATAAGCCCATGGAATTGACCGGAAAACGTGCTTTGGTGACGGGTGGTGCGCTGCGTATCGGCAAGGCCATTACGCTGGCTCTGCAGGCGGCAGGCGCCGAAGTGGTGGTGCATTATCGCCATTCGGAGGCCGAAGCGAGATCGCTTTCTCCGTTCTCGGTGCAGGCCGATCTGGAGTCGATGGAGGACTGCACCCGCTTGATGAAGGAGGCGGGCTCCCTCGACATTCTCATCAACAACGCTTCAATCTTCACGAAGGATACGCTTGCGCCGGCCACTCCTGAACGGGTGCGACAGGAATTCAATGTAAACCTGTTTGCACCCATGGAGCTTACCCGCCTTTTTGCCGCGCAGGCCAGGGAGGGAGCCATTGTCAATCTGCTCGACCGGCGAATCCGCGCCAACGACCCGACCTGCCTGCCGTATTCGATTTCAAAAAAGGGGCTGGAGGAGTTGACGAAGCTGGCCGCGCTTGAACTCGCGCCGGGGATTCGTGTCAATGCCGTTGCGCCGGGGCCAATCCTGCCGCCGCCAGGCAACAGCGGCGAAAACTTCCGCGAACTGGCGGGAACCATTCCGCTCGATCTGTTGCCGACACCCGACCATATCGCCGAGGCCGTGCTCTTTCTGCTGCAGGCCGACTACTGCACGGGTCAGGTCATCTTTGTCGACGGTGGACAGCACCTTTTAGGAAATGGAGTGTAAGTGCACGTTTGGAATGCGGCGGGAAGCAAAGCAGTACGCCGCTTTTTTTGGAGAAGCCATGGATAAAATATTTATTCGCGATTTAGCCCTGCGATGCATCATCGGTATCTTTCCCGAAGAACGGCGCGAGAAGCAGGACATCGTCATCAACGTGGAGATGCATGCCGACCTGAGGAAGGCCGGCCGTTCCGACGAGCTGAGCGATACGGTGGATTACAAAGCAATCAAGAAGGCTATCCTCAAGCTGGTCGAAGACAGCGGGTTTCAACTGATCGAATCGCTGGCCGAGCGCATCGCGCAGATCGCGCTGGCGAATGAAAAGGTTGAGCAGGTGACCGTGACTATCGATAAACCCGGTGCGTTGCGTTTTGCGAGGGCCTCGGCGGTGGAAATCACGCGTACTAGGTAGGGCGGAATGTTCCTGTCGCGCCGGATGCGGACACCGTAGGCTGCAAACCTGATCTACTCAACGGCCCCTTCGAACTCACCCATGACGCGGAACTTGTCGTAGCGATCCTGCATAATTTCCTCGGCCGACATCTTGGACAGTTCCGCTAGATGCTTCATCACGGCGGTCTTGAGGCTGTCCGCGGCAATCTTGTGGTCGACATGCGCACCGCCCTTGGGCTCGGGGATGACCTCATCGGCCAGCTTGAGCTTCAAAAGATCATTGCCGGTAATCTTCAGTGCCTCGGCGGCTTTGTCGGAAAAGGCGCGGTCCTTCCATAGAATTGCGGCACAGCCCTCCGGCGAAATGACGGAATAGTAGGCATGCTCCAGAATCAGGATGCGGTTGCCAATGCCGATGCCCAGAGCCCCGCCGCTGCCACCTTCTCCGATGATGACGCAGATGATCGGAACCTTGATATTGAAACATTCGCGCAGGTTCACGGCGATGGCTTCGGCAATATGCCGTTCCTCGGATTCCAGACCTGCATAGGCCCCCTTGGTGTCGATCAGCGTGATGATCGGCGTATTGAATTTGTCGGCCAGTTTCATCAGCCGGAGTGCCTTGCGGTAGCCTTCCGGATGCGCACAGCCAAAGTTGCACTCTACATTGCTCTTGGTATCGCGGCCTTTCTGGGAGCCGATAATCATGACCTTCTGCCCGTCAATCTTGGCAAACCCGCCGATGATGGCGCGGTCGTCGCGATGGATACGGTCGCCATGGATTTCGACAAAGTCGGTCGTCATGGTATTGATGTAATCCATGGTGTAGGGGCGGTCGGGATGCCGGGCCACCTGAACTTTTTGCCAGGCACTCAGGTTGGCGTAGATTTCGGTGCGCGTCTTTTCAATCTTATCCTTCATGTTCTGGAGTTCGTGGGAGACATCGATATCCTGCTCCTGACTGAAGGACTCAAGCTCTTTGAGTTTCGTTTCGAGCTCCATGATCGGACTTTCAAACGGAAGGCTGTATTGCGTGCTCATATGCTTCTCCTCAAAAAGATTTATTCGGTAATCGTGACCGGCGTTTTGCGGGGGATGAGATCGAACAGCTCCTCGACATCCTCATTCAGCATGCGGATGCAGCCCGCGCTCGATTGCTTGCCGATGCTGTCGCGTTCCCATGTGCCGTGAATGCCGAAGCCGGTGATTTCAGGATGGTCGTTGGACACGATTTTCATCCAGCGCGTGCCCAGCACGTTTTCGGGATCCCCGTATTCAATCTGCTTGTTATCGGCGGGGCGCGTCCACGGGGGCTCGACAATCTTGTCGACCACGGTGAACTCAATGGATGGGGTTTTGCCGAACTTACCGGTGCCGACCGAATAGCGCTTGAACAGCTGCTTGCCGGCCATCAGATCGAGCGTGTTCCCGCTCTTGGATACCCGGATGGAAAAGTTTCCGTTATAGACGAGCAGGCGCGCGCCGCTCCGGATGACGTCCGTCTCCAGTCCGTTCATCTGCTTGATGAGCGGCACGGTAATGTTGTAGTTCTTGGCGATCTTCTGCAGGTAGTCGCCTGATTGGATCGCATAGTATTCCTTGCCCGGAATCATCATGGGCGATTTGAGCAGACGGATATTTAGATCGCCCAGCATCTTGATGGCTTCGGCATCGGGGGTCGAGGCGACCAGTTTGTCGAGCATGATTTTGGCGTCGGCCAGTTGGCCGCCATCGATCGCTGCCTGTGCATCTGAAAGGGTGGCCTTGGTTTCCGGCGAGGTTTCTGTCTGAACAAACGGTGCCGTCGGGGCCAGGTCGAGCGGAGCCGGGGCCGGCGCTGCCGGCGTCTGCTCCACGGGGGTCTCCGCTTCCGCCTTTTTGCCCCTTGAAGTGATTAGGTAAATGACGACGATCAGGATCTGGATAAGAATGATGACAATGAAGACATTCTTCCAGCGTCCGCCGCCGCGGTTTTGGTAGGTTCCAGCATAAATGGGTTTTGCCATATCGAATAAGCCTTGGTTGGGTAAAAGTCATGCCTTTATGCCGAATCGCCTGCGAGGGTGCAATCATATTACGTTTTCAGATGGTCTTCGGCAGGCCGATACAACGGCTTGGCCTCGCGGATTCATCATACAATCCAGCTTGCCCCAAACCCCACCTTCGTTGAATACTGTGCGGCCATATGCTCAGGACGCTTAAAATCAAAAACCTCGCGCTCGTCGACGATGTGCAGGTCGGGTTCAACGATGGATTGAATGTCATCACCGGCGAGACCGGCGCAGGCAAGTCGCTGCTGATCGGAGCACTGCGACTGCTGTTAGGCGAACGAGCCGATAAATCGATGATCCGCACCGGCGAAACATCCTGCTCCGTGCATGCCGAATTCGGGCTGACCGATTCCGCGCAGGTCGATGCCGTGCTCAGCGACATCGGTTTGGAGGGCTGTGATGGCGGACTGCTGATCATCCGTCGGATCATTACCGAATCTTC
>JABDQT010000071.1 GCA_013042165.1 Kiritimatiellales bacterium
TAACCGCGCTCGGCATTGGCGGGTATTGTGCGCATCGCCAATACACTGTCAAGTGCGTCTTCATCGCTTCCACGGCATATTAAACCGTGGGGAGGCTACTCAACTTGGATCAACCGTTCAGCTCGCCGATTAAACCGAGCCCCTTCAAGGTCAGCTTCGTGTCAACGGTGGCTTCGACATCCCAATCTTTGAAGATCCATCCCGCATAGCCGCCGGTGCAGCAGACCGGCAGTTTTTTCACGCCAAAGTCCGCTTTTAAAGAGGTGAGAATCTCGCGCACCATCCCACGGTATCCGAGTCGGGCGCCAATCTGCATTGCCTGCCGCGTATTGCGTCCGACCACCGCCTTCGTTTTGGACGGGGCCACATGCGGCAGCAGGGCGGTCTTTTCGGCCAGGTAGTCGAACATCAGCGGAAGGCCCGGGCAAATGATCCCGCCGATATACCCGCGGCGGGCATCGATAATGTCAAAGGTCAGCGCGGTGCCGAAATCGCAAACCACCGAGGGCATCCCAAGCAGCCGGGCCGCGGCCGCGGCGTTGGCCAGCCGGTCGGCCCCGATGTTTTCGGGTTTGGGATAATCAATCGCCACCCCGAGCTTCAACGTGTGATGAACAAACAAAGGCGCGGGCAACCCGGCGGCTTTACATGCTTTCTTCCAGCGGGCATTAAGCGCCGGAACCACCGAGGCAATCACGACGCGCTCCACCGGTTTTGCCGAAATGAGCGGAAGCACTTCTGCCGGGGTTTTGAAACGCGAGGCGCACCGCCCCGTTCCCGAAACCCTGCCATTGCGGTAGTAGCCCACCGAGGTGCTGGTGTTGCCGATGTCTATGACAAGAGCGGTCATGCAACAAAGTCGAGTGCGAGGTCGATGGAGGGCGCGGAGTGAGTCAAAGCACCGACCGAGATGGCGTCAACACCGGTCTGGGCAATGCCGTGAATCGTATCGAGGTTGATGCCTCCGGAAGCTTCGGTCTGGCAGATGCCTTTGCACAGCGCAACGCATTCGCGCAGCACGGGCGGCGGCATGTTGTCGAGCAGCACCCAGTCGGGGCGGGTTGTGAGCGCCTCGCGCAGCTGCTCGATGGTGTCCACCTCCACCTCGATTTTCAGGTCGGGATATTTCGCCCGTGCCGCGGCGACGGCTTCGCCCACGCCGGTTCCGTGCTTCTTTTTCCACGAAGCCAGATGATTGTCCTTGATCAGCACCGCGTCGAAGAGTCCGTAGCGGTGGTTGGTTCCGCCGCCGCACAGTACCGAATACTTTTCGAACGGGCGCAGGGCCGGCGTGGTTTTGCGTGTATCCAGCAGCATCACCTCGGGATTGCCGGCCTGCCTGACATATTCGGCTGTCACGGTGGCGACGCCGCTCATGCGCTGAATAAAATTGAGTGCCGTGCGCTCGGCGGTCAGAATACGCTGCGCCGAGCCTTTGATGACCAGCACAACAGCTCCCTGATCGACCACACTGCCGTCGGCAACGCATACCTCGCATTCAAGGTCGGGATCGACCTGCCGGAACACCTCGGCGGCGACGGTCACGCCGGCAAGGCGGCAGGCCTCGCGCGCGACCATGTGCGCCTCGGCAACCTCTTCCGGCGGAACGAGCGAGTCGGATGTAACGTCGCGCTTGTCCGGACCCAGATCTTCGATCAGGGCGAGCTGAATGAGTTTTACAATTTCGGGTTTTTCAAAAATATCGGGTAGTTCCACAGCTGGCTTCCTGGGGTTATTCGTTTTCCTTCATCAGGCTCTTGCCGGAACCCATCAAAATACTGATCGGCTGAAGGGCATCCACGTTTTCACAAACAATCTTGATGGCGGCGGCGATCGGCACGGAAAGCAGCGCTCCCACCAACCCCCACATCCAGCCAAAGAAAATCAGCGAAAGCAGAATAACAACGGGGCTCAGGTTCAGGCTGTCGCCCATGATTTTTGGCTCAATCACGTTGCCCATGGTCATTTGTATCAACAGGAGCATAACGCCGGTCAATACCGGCATCCAGACCGAGGGATAGAACTGCACAATCGCCAGCAGAATCGGCGGAATGGCCGCAATGATGGAGCCGATGCTTGGAATAAAATTAAGGAAGAAGGCCACGGCTCCCCATGTCAGGGCAAACTCGACTTTCAGGAGCGTCAGACCCAGCCAAACCAGCACACCGGTCGTTCCGCTGATGGCGACCTTGACCACGAGATACTGCCCGATCTGTTTCGAGATGGAGGTGGTCATGTCAGCAAACTGCGACGCACGCTCGGGCGGAAAAGCCGCCGCCACCTTGTACTTGAAATAGGGTTTCCCCAGCAACATGAACACCAGGAAGATCAGAACCAGCGTCAGCTTGCCCAGAAAGTTGCCCATCACACTCGCCAGCGAAACCGACATGGCCGCCACCTTGGGGCCGAGCTGCTCGGTCCAGTTGACATTCGCGAGAAAGTTTTCCGGCAGATCCAGACTGGTCGTGGCATCCTGATAGATTGTGTTGAGCTGCGCGATGTAGCGCGGCGATTCGGCCAGGACGGCGCGTACACGCCCGCCGAGGAATACACCACCCATGTAGCACACGAACAGCACGAGCACGAGCACGGCCAATACCGACAGTCCCAGCGGGGCCTTCTTGTAAACCAGATAGTTGACCACCGGACCGCATATATAGGACAGCAGCCAGGCAATCATGAACGGAATCAGCACGGAGTGCGCAACCTTGAACGCAGCGGCGACGGCAAACAAGGCCAGCAGGCTCAGCAGACCGATAATTATGTTGGATCGTTTCATCTTCTCACCCCTTTAAAGAACCGGCCTATTGATAAACCACATTCCGACCCATTGGAAGAACTTATGCGGCGGCTTTAGAAGGTGCTCAGCCCGGTTCGCTCCATGAACCAGGCAAGCAGCCTGCGCCGGCGGGAGCAATCCTCATAGGTGCTGTATTCGGTGGTGTAGAACCGTCCATCGGGATTGCTCCACCATCGGCCGAATACCTCGCGGGCCCGCCGCATCGTTTCATCATCGCGCGAGGCCTTCAGCGCCACGTTGCACTCGCCATTGAAGTTATCCAGATTCCTGCGGGTATAATTGCATGATCCCAGCAGAAGCGTGGCGGTCAGATCGGCATGCTCGACATACAGCATTTTTGCATGGCTTTGCTCGCCGTTCGTATCCGCCCAGCGCAGCGGTATGCCGGCCTTCACCAGTCTGGCGGCCGATTGCCGGTTCGGAATCCCGTTCTTGGTTCGGCCAAATGCCTCTTTGGCCGGATCGAGGATCACCCGGATATCGGCACCCCGCTGCTTGGCGGCAATGAATGCTTTGATGACATCCCGCTCCGAAAGATAAAACATCGAAAGATCGATCCGAGCGCCCGTGTGTGCCTCGGACAGCAGTTGCAAAACCTTTTCCTTGATCCGGATCTCGGTCAGCAGTTCGAGTTTCGGCAGGAACGGATCACCGGGCCGATCGGCTTCGCTCCCGGGTTCGTCGCTCGCCCGGCGATCGAGCCCTACTTTACCCAAAGGGTGGAACCCCTCCGCGCCGGACATCGTCAAGATGGCCGATTCCGCCTCACAGGCCATGGCCATGCCGGCCCCATCAACCCGCAGTCCCACGTTCCAGTGCGCACTGCTCGCGCTATGCGGGTTGGCGCTGGTGACGAGCAACGACTTTTCGGTAACGATTAGCTTTCGGTGATTGGCTTTAAAGTTGATCAGTTTGAGCATGCTGCGCATGGAGATGCGCCCCTCGCCCAGCGGATTGCGAATCGCTTTTCCGGGGCCGAGTCCAAACGGCTTCACCAGCAAGCGCCACGGTTTTGAATAGAGCGGATTGCTGTCGCGCAGGCGGTCGAGGTCCGTCCAGACGACTTTTACGCCGGCGGCTTTCATTGCCTTGAACAGCGGGGACTCGATGGAGCCATATACGGTATTGATCGGATCGGAAATAAAGATGATATCCACTTCCGGATGTGTCCGGCGCTTCGCAAGCAGCGTATCGGTCAGTTCCCGACTGAGATTCCGCAAGCACGGCCCCGGCTCAAAGAAAAATTCGTTCACGAGAAAGAAATCGAGCAGGATGAACCGTTCTGATTCGGCAATGATCTCAAAAACCTCGTCGAAGATCTCCTGCTGCACATGGCGCTTGCCGGCGGCGTCGACCCATGTTTCGTCGACCAGCAGGCGGACGTTTTCAACATCCGTTTCACCGGAATAAGCCAACCCGAGCTGCTCCGGACTTTTGGCGCAACCGGATAACAGGATCGCCGCTAGGTATAGGGTTTGCTTCACAATCCGAACTCGCATTCACCATCTCCTGGAAATGAAGCCATTCTATGCGGTCTGCCGTGGTCGGAAAATATTTATCGTCCTCGTTCTTGCCTCTCCTCCTCGCACTCGAAGCCCTTCGAGGACGACGGTTTCATAGAAGCCCCATGCCGCGTCTCCGGGGAGGTCGAAACGTAGAAGCGATGCCCTCGGCCTGCCATACCGTAGCCCTGGCGAAGGATGGTCGCGCTCTGCCGGAACAGCAACTTGGCATGAGAGGAACACGACGATGGCGTCGCGGCTACAACTAAAGATCGTCTGTAGTCTCCCCGGAAAAGGGACATGAACAAAAAGGGGGCGTCCCGTTGCGGGACGCCCCCAGGGGGTGGGGTGTTAACTAACTAGGGGAAGTTAGATTTTTCCGACGAGCTCGAGACCCGGAGTCAGAGTGTCGCCACCCGGAGTCCAGTTTGCGGGACAAACTTGGTCGCCAAACTCATACACAAATTTTGCAGCTTCGAGCTTGCGCAGGGCCTCGGTTGCGCTGCGTCCAATACCCAGATCATGCACTTCGGCGGTCTTCAGTATTCCGTCGGGATCGATGATGAATGTGCCGCGCAATGCAAGCCCCTCATTATCGATGTAAACCCCGAACAAATTGCTCACGGCACCGGTCGGGTCCGCACCCATCGGGTACTTCACTTTACCGATCGCTTCCGATGCATCGTGCCATGCCTTGTGCACAAAGGCGGTGTCGGTGCTGACACTGATGACTTCCGCTCCGGCGGCCTCGAACCTCGGATAGAGGGAAGCGACATCTTCGAGCTCGGTCGGACAGACAAACGTGAAGTCGGCCGGATAGAATACGACAACGACCCATTTGCCCCTATAATCCGACAGCTTGATGTCTTTGATTTCGTCATCGTGATACACCGACATTGCAAACTCAGGTACTTCATGACCAATTTTAACCATTACTATCTCCTTGATTGTTAAATTATTTTCCAGATGCGCGATACAGTACCATTCCCGTACAGATTGTAAACCGTTTTGTATTCTTTTTATGTTAGTGCGGTATAGAGCTGTAAAATCGCCTTTTTTTGCCCGTGATATGTGACGGGCATGTCATTTTCCGCTAAACCCGTACTCTTCATAAGTAATCTTTCTGCTTTTTTATTGTATTTTCTTGCCAGTCCGCCCGACACATGATAAAAGTGAAGCAGTTAATCGAATTATAGCCTGTAGCTGTGTGGTGGAAAACACAAAACAGGCGTGACAGGGAGAACTAAACACGAGTCGTAAAGACCGGCAATATACGGACCAATTTTATAAAGACTAAATGTTTACGCATGAACGTCCTAAAGGCTTGCTCCGGGAGGAAAACAATGAGAAAGTCAACCACATACGCAAAATCGGTAGTCGGAGCAGCAATAGCACTCTTATTTTTGAACCTGGGCACAGCCAGTGCTGAAATCGTATTCGAAGAAACCTTCAACAATTACGACACAATTTTCAACAACAGTCACGAGTACTACGAAAAAGATTATGGCGTTCCTGGAACGGGCTCTGGGCAGGGTCTGACCGATGAAGTCTGGTATGGCGGTCGTTTCGAACAACCTGACAACGGCGGCATCGCAAACGATGTAGCCATCCAGGAAAATGGCGGTTACAGTAATTACGGAAGTTCGGACGCAAGATATACCCCCGTCGCCCGTCTCGAAGATGATGCCGGGCTTCTTTTCAAACTGGATCCTGAAGACGGTATTGGATACGAGAATATCTCTCTTTCTTTTGATTGGCTCGTTGAGGGTGCCCAGAATAATCCTGAAACCCCAGGCGACCTGCTCGTGGTCGGTTATTATGTAGGCGATCTTGAAGCAGCCTCTTACAACAGCACCGCAT
>JABDQT010000075.1 GCA_013042165.1 Kiritimatiellales bacterium
GTGTTCGGGATCGTCGCCGGCGTCTTCACGGATAAAACTCAGCTGAACGGCGTTGGTGTCGGGGTGCTGCTGCAGTGCCGCTTTGAGCGGGATGAGTTTTCCCTCGCCGACCGGTACGGCAAAATTCCAGACCACCGTGCCATCGTCGGCTACCGTGAAGCGCTTCTGGCAGTGGAGCGACAGTTCGTTGGAATAGCCGGCACGCACAATCCACGCGCGGCAGCGCGTAAACATCGTGTGGCGGTCGACCGGAACATCGGGATCGAGGTTGGCAATCAGCAGGCCGTCATATTTGCTGCGAAGCTCCGCCCAGCCAATGCGAACCTGGGAAAGCGCGCCGTGGTTATTGGTGCAGACCGCATAGCGATCGCGGTCATGCATCTCGCCGGCGCGGCACGTGGTGATGACTTTGGCATCGGGCTCTTCGCATAGCTGCATGATCGGAGCAGCAGCATGCCTGATTTCATGATCCTCGAAAACCGTCAGTTTGAGCTTCAGGCTTCGATGTGCGTGCGGGGTATCCAGCGGCAGGAAAATCACGAAGTGCCTGCCGTCAATCTGCGTGAACGATTTTTCATGCGCCAGGGTTGCCCCATCTTCGTTCTTGAGCTCGGCAATAAATCCGCACTCCGATTGAACGAGCAGGAAATGGCCGGGCGGCAGCAGAACGGTGCGCCGGGTATCGCGCGGCCATTGCCAGCTTGTTACGCAAGGCGCATCGCCGGCCAGCTCCTCGCAAAGGGCCTTCGGGCTGGCCACAAAGTGCTCAGGATCGAACCGGTCCAGCGCCTGGAAATAGTGGTAGATGTCCATTGCCTTGGCGCGCAGGCATTGCTGCTCGCTCTGTTCCGATCCGTGAAAGGGCGCTTCCAGCGTCTCGAAAATGCGGTTCATCCAATCGGGTTCATCGGTCAGGCAGAGCACCTCGCCGGCCTGAAGCGAACAGGAATGTTCCGCATGGTCTACGAAATTAGACGACAGAAGATCGGTCTTGAATGCCCCGAAGTCCCCGTTCCACTCGACGTGTCCCTGCGCCTCATGGCTGAGGTTGGCGAGCACGAGCAGTTTGTGCTTTCCGCCGGCATCGGTGCGCAGTATGGCCGCCGAATTGTGGTAGCCGCTGGTCACCAGCTGTACCGTTGCGCCGGCGTGGAACGACGGGTGCACCTCCATGATGGCATGAATGCGGCGCAGATGGTCGATCATGTTGGATTCGGCGTTCCAGTTGAGCGCATGGGCATTGTGGACGTTGATCTTTTCCTCCGCATACCACTCCACCCCGTTGGCGAAACCAAATGCGCCATTGTGCGTGGTGAGCGCGCAAAAGGCCGCGCGCAACCGCGCAAAGGTGTGGGAGGTGGCGGCCAGCCGCAGGTTGTCGTGCGTCTCGCAGAAGTGGATCAGGTTGCCCTTGGCTTCCGAAACGCGGATGCTTTCGGGCAGATAGCCGTCGACCTGCGCCTGATCGTAATTCTGAAAGATTTCGGAATAGGCCCAGTTCATACCCGAGTCGGCCAGCAGTCCTTCGGTTACATGCTTGTAGCCGCCGAGCCCCTCCAGCATGAAGATCGTGTCGGGATATTCCATGCGCACCTTGGCGATGATGTATTCCCAGGCCTCGAACGGCACCTTGTAGCCGGCGTCGCATCGGAATCCGTCGACACCGCGGCGGCACCAGAACAAAAATACGTCGGCCATATAGTGCCAGAGGCCGCGCTGCGAATAGTCGAGCTTGGAAAGGTCTTCCCATAGTACGCCCCACGCGCCGGGCGACATGAACGACTCGTCCTCGTTGCGATGGAACCATTCGGGATGATTGACCTGCAGGTGCGAGGCCCAGCCGGTGTGGTTGATCGGCATGTCGAGATAGAGCCGCGCATTGCGTTTGTGCACTTCGTCCACCAGCTCCTGGAACTGATCGATCGGGGTGGTCTGCTTGTCGAACTCGGCGAGGGAAGGATCCACATCGAGCAAATCCATGACGGCGAACGGGCTGCCGAAGCGGCCCATGCGGGCATAGGTGGTCGGGGTGGGGTGGATCGGCAGCAATTGGATAATCTTACAGCGCAGCGTTCCCACGATGAAGTCGAGCTCCTGGATCAGGTCGCGGAATTTACCCGATCGCGGAAGGACGGCATAGCCGGCCTCGTCCAGTTGCCGGACTGCGGCTTCGTCCTGCGGGGCGACCGCTCCCTTGTATTTGATCTCCCCGAACTGGCGGACGAAGGCGGTGTACATCGTGTTGCCGGCGCAGGTTTCGGACGGTTCAACCTTGATGACCGAGTTGCCGCCGTCCGGCCATTCGATCAGATCGGAACTGTCCTCGAGGAAATAGGCTTTGGCCTCGAAGCGTCCGACCCCCAGCAGGGGCAGTGTGAGAGTAAACCGGTTTTCGCCCTCCTCCTTCATCGGAAAGTCATGCCAGTCGCGTGAAAGCGGCGGCAACCCCTGCTCGGCATGGATGATGATTTCCGTGTGCCGAACATGGGCGTAGCCAATGTTGGAACGCAGCCAGGCCTTGCCCTTTTCGCCGGTATGGTTGGTCAGGGTGAATGTGATGGTGTCGCCGCGGAAATGAATGTTGTGTTCTCCGGGGGCGGGATGCTGACTCAAACTTGCCATTTCGTATTAAACCTTTTTGAAAAAATACCGTGAGTGATCGTGTAGCGCTTCTTATAGGGGGAATCGTTCGCGATGTCTGGAAAAAAGGACAAGTAGTTCATGAAAAAGCGTATGGTGGATGAGCATTGTTATTGGGGTTTTTTGTTGATATGTTGCCGAGCTTTAAGCATATACGACGGTTTTTCTGCGGGGACTATCTATGCGGATCGTGATTATTGGGGCAGGAAATGCGGGGCGGCAGCTGGCCATGCGCCTGTGCGAGGAGAAGCACAGCGTGGTGATGGTGGATACCGATCCGCTCGCGCTGGCGCAGGCCGAGGCCGGACTGGATATCCTGACCATCTGCGGCCAGGGTTCAAATCCTGCCGTGCTGGATGAAGCGCAGGTCGAAAAGTCCGATCTGCTGATTGCGGTCACCGATAATGACGAAGTGAACATCCTCTCCTGCCTGATGGCGAATGCCGCCGGCGTAGAGGGCAAAATCGCCCGCGTAACCAATCCCGATTTTCTGAACAGCTCGCCGAACTACGATCTCGAAAAGATGGGTATCGATCTGGTGATCAACCAGAAGCAGGAATGCGCGCGCGAGGTGTTCAATATGCTGCAGATGCCCGGCGCGCTGGAAGCCTTCGATCTGTTTGCCGGCAAGGTGATGGTGGCCGGTTTCAGCATTAATGCACTCAGTCCTCTGCTGGATCGTACACCGGCCGAATGCGATCGGCTCGATCTGATCCAGAGCGTGCGCGTCATTGCGATTCGCCGCGATAACGATCTGGTCGTCCCGCACGGCAACACGGTTTTCAAGCAGAAGGACCTCGTTTACATGGTCGGCCAGCAAGCCGACATTGCCAATTTTTTCAGCTGGGTCTGCCCGGATATCAAAACGTTCGAGCGCGTGGTGATTGCCGGCGGCGGCGATCTGGGACTGATGCTGGCCAAGTTTATCGAAGAGGAAGTGGATTGCGTCTTATTGGAGCAGAATGAGGAGCGTGCGCGTTACTGTTCCGCCGAACTGGACAAGACCTTGATTCTCCGTGCCGATGCGCTGACTGAAAGTGCGCTCGAGGAGTCCGGTTTAGGCGAGCATACAGCTTTTGTTGCGCTTACGGGTGACGACGAGGCCAATATCATGAACTGTCTGATGGCCCAGAAAAAGGGAGCGACCTTCACGGCCACGCAGATCAACCGTATCGACTTTATCCCGGTGGTGGAACAGCTCTATCTGGTGAACCGTGTCGTCAGCCCCTATATTTCCACCACGAACGCCATCATCCATTGGTTGCGCTCCAAAAAGGTCCGGGCGGCCTCCCTGCTGCACAATCTGCCCGGCGAGCTGCTGGATGTGATTATCCGAACCGACAGCAAGCTCGTAGGCAAAAAAATCCGTGACATCAGGATTCCCGGTAAAGCCATTGTGGCTACGGTCATGCGCGGTGATGAAGTGGTCACCGCCACCGGCGATCTCCGGTTGCAGTCCGATGACCGGGTGCTGATCTTCTGCCATCCGGATGCCGTGAAAAAAATTCAGTCTATCTTCCTTTAGTAACCGCGAATTAACGCCAATGAACACGAATTTCAAGAAGCAGTACTCGACACGCATTTACGCAATACGCAATACGCATTACTTCTCATGAACAGACGCGCCGTATTCCATCTGGTTTCCTACATGACGCTGGTGATCGGTGTTGCCATCATCGGTTGCGCCGGTGTCTCGTACGCCTACAAGGAGCCGCTCGCAATCCAGATGAGCCTGATCTATTCCGGGCTGATCGCCATCGTCTGCGCGAGTGTGGTCTGGATGTTGACCCGGGGCGACATCAACCTGTCCCGTCGCGATGGGTTCGGCATCGTGACCTTTGGCTGGCTTTCCGCAACCCTCTTCGGTTCCCTGCCCTATATTTTCTCCGGTGTGATTCCGCATCCGGTGTCAGCTATTTTCGAAACGATGTCCGGATTCACCACCACGGGAGCCTCGGTGCTCAGTGATCTCGAAAATATTCCCCGCGGCATCCATTTCTGGCGTGCGCTTACTCACTGGTTCGGGGGTATGGGCGTACTCGTGCTGTGCGTGGCAATCCTTCCGTTTCTCGGGGTGGGCGGCATGCAGATCTACCGCGCCGAAATGCCGGGGCCTTCGAAGGATCGCCTCACACCGCGTATCACCACCACCGCGAAGCTGCTGTGGGGCGTCTATGCACTGCTCACACTCGTCGAGGCCGCACTGCTGAAGTTTGCCGGCGGGATGGACTGGTTCGATGCCTTCTGTCACACGTTCGGCACCATGGCCACCGGCGGCTTTTCCACCCGCTCCGCCAGTGTCGGCGCTTTCGACAGCGCCATGATTGATACAATCATCATCGTCTTTATGTTTCTGGCAGGCGTCAATTTCTCGCTGCACTACTATGCGCTGACCGGCAAACCCCAGCGCTATTTCCAGGATCCGGAATTCCGCTTCTATTTTATCTTTCTCGCCGGTGCCACGCTTTTCCTCACCTTTAACGTCTGGGCGAGCGACTTCGCCTCCCTTGGCCGCTGTTTCCGGGATGCGGCCTTCACCGCCACATCCATCCTGACCACCACCGGATTCTGCACGGCCGATTTTGATCAATGGCCGAATGCTTCGCGCCTGCTGCTCGTGGTGATGATGTTTGTCGGCGGCTGCGCCGGATCAACCGGCGGCGGCATGAAGGTGATCCGCGTGTTTATCATGTTCAAGAAAATGGTTCGCGAGATGAAGCTCTTCATGCGCCCTTCGGCCGTCATCCAGATGAAGCTGGGCGGCAAACCGGTGGAGCAGGAGATTATTTCCCACATCTCCGCCTTCTTCGCGATCTTCGTGCTGATCTTCGCGGTCGGCTCGTTCATCATGACCTTCTTCACCCCCAACCTCGAAACGGCGGCCACGTGTGTGATCGCCACCCTTGGCAACATCGGCCCCGGTCTCAATGCCGTCGGCGCCACGCAGAACTATGCCGCCATCCCCCCGCTGGGGCAGGGGATCCTGACGGTCTTCATGCTGCTCGGCCGCCTCGAGCTCTACACCGTTTTGATCCTCTTCCTGCCCAGTTTCTGGAAGAAATAAATCTGTCACAGCGTATCTGCCCCGAACCATCGAGGATGCTATCCCCGCCTGGAAATACGACGACCGCTGCCGCTTCACCAACGAAACCAACGGTATCGCGGGCGTCTCGCAAGCAACCGACATCGGACGGTTTCAACCGCGGAATATACTGCTGGCAACACAAGAAATTTTATTACTTCTCAAGCCATGGATTCGGATGCACACGGGCTCGATATGTTTCGGGCAATCAAAGAAAATGCGAGATTGATCCCTTTCCTCCGGCCGCCTCGTAAACAACGCAGCTTCTTGAGTTCGATGTTCGGGCAGTGTCGTCTGCATTCTTGACATGCTTCCTGCCTTGCTCTACATCTCGGTGCAATTGCCTGTTAAAATGATGATAGAGGAACGGGTGTCCCGGTCATGATTTGGCGGGTTGCACATATTCAGAAAACGGAGAATCCAATGTCAAAAACACAAAGTCGATTTACTGGCATTTCTAAATGCGTTCTTTCAATGACTGTTCTGTTTGGTTTGGTCGGCTCACTGCGCGCAGCAAAAGCGCCCCAATGGGCAATAGACCTCTATGAGGCCCATACATATGAGGAAATGGACTATCGGCTCCTGAGACCTCTGGACTTTGACGCAAAGAAACGGTACCCCGTTATTCTTTCTCTGCACGGTGGTTCCGGCAGGTCGAATAAGAACATCAGGAACCTGCGCAAATGGAATACGCAGCTTGCCGATGGGAGACTCCAGGATTATCCGTGCTACGTACTTGCCCCGCAAACCCCAAAGGGCTGGACGCCTGCTGAGTTGACCAAATGCAAGGCCATTATCAGTGGCCTGCCCTCCGTGGATTTGAATAGAATTTATATCATGGGGCACTCCATGGGCGGGGCCGGCACCTATAAATTTATTCAGGCGGATCCGGATTATTTCGCGGCTGCTGTAGCCTCGGCCGGCAGGGGAATCAAAGCCTCAAACATAAAGGATGGTTTAAATTTATGGATCTTTCATGGGGAAAATGACGGCACGATATCCATCGACCATAGCCACACGTTATTCGCCGAAATGCAAGCGGCGGGAAAACCGATGAAATTTACCGTGATACACAAATTTGCCCATGGCAGCAGCCATGCCATACTGGAGAAAGAAGTCGGGGCAAGTGGACATGAAAGCGGCTATGATGCGGAATGGAAAAGGCTGGTAAGCTTTGAAACAAAAAGTTCTACCGGCGATACGGATCCCGAGCCAAACGTGCTCAAGTGGATGTTTTCCAAAAGTCTCGACGGATCCGCAGTAAAAGGAAAATAGCAGTTCGGTAAAAGGCAAGAAAAGAAGCGCATGGAAGCCGGTGAATTCGGGCTCGATGAGTTTCGGACGATTAAAGAAAAACATTGAATCATAGGACGGACCCCTCAGGCTGGAGTAAGGAGAAATTGTGATGTTGCATTGTGGATCTATATGGAAAACCCGGATCGTTCGTGGAGTGTTTTTAGGCGTGCTGTTTCAGGGGGCTGCTCTTTACGCCATGGCGGATCAGCCGGAGTCTCCGGCAAAGCAAAAGAAACTCAATGTACTTTTTATTGCGATTGACGATTTGAACGATTGGGTTGGCTGTCTGGGGGGACACCCGCAGGCCATCACGCCAAATATCGATGCCCTGGCTGCTGACGGGCTGGTTTTTGAAAAAGCATACTGTGCTGCGCCGCTTTGCGGGCCATCGCGTACGTCGCTGTTATATGGCGTGCCGGCGCATGTAAGTGGCAGTTATGGGCACGACTCGAAGCATAACCCTGTGCAGCTGATGCCGGCGGACGTTCAATCCATTCCCATGATGTTTCAAAAGAACGGATACCATACCATGGGGGCGGGAAAGCTGTTTCATATGAAGTTCCACGATGAAAGAGGCTTCGATAGTTATCTGACCAAAGCGTCGGGACTCAGGCCCGACAAATCCAGCCCGGATTACAATGCCAAGCCCATTTCCTTCGGACCGGTTGCGACGGATGACGATTATGAAATACAAGATACAAAGTTTACGGTTGCGGTAATCGAGGACTTGGAAAAGCACAAGGATGAACCCTTTTTCCTTTCGCTCGGTTTGAAAAAACCCCACATGCCCTGGAATGCCCCGCAAAAATATTTCGACATGTATGATCTGGAGAAGATTGAGCTGCCGGAAGTGCCTGCTGATGATCTGGATGATCTGCCTGCAATTGCCCGGTATATTGCCGGCCCGGGCGTTCATCACCCTTTTGTAGAAGGCGGAACCCATGAATATATGAGTGCCGATCCCATGCTCTGGAAACGAGCGGTGCGGGCTTATCTGGCAACCAGCACATTTGCCGATGCCAATGTCGGCCGCATGATTGACGCCCTGAAAAAATCCGGGCAGTACGATAACACGGTGATTGTTCTGTGGGGCGATCATGGATGGCATCTGGGGGAAAAGAACCACTGGCGAAAACATGCGCTGTGGGAGCGATCCACCAAAACCACGTTCATTATGCGCGTGCCCGGCCTGACGACTCCCGGAGCCCGGTGCTCAAGCGTTGTCAGCTTGTCGGATATCTATCCGACCCTGGTTGAGCTGTGCAATTTACCCAAACGGGATGTTGCCGGAAACAGTCTGGTTCCCTTGCTTAAAGACGCGGAGAAGAAAGTGCTGAATCCGGCCCTTATGCAACTCGGCCCGGGAAACTACTCGGTGCGCTACGACCAATGGCGTTATACCCGATATCGTGACGGTAGTGAGGAGCTGTATAATCAGAGTGTCGATCCGGACGAATTTAACAATGTTGCCGGGAATCCTGAATTTGCCGAGACCAAAGAGGTGCTCAAAAAGTATATTCCCACCGAAGAAGCTCCCGACCCCGCAGGGGAAAAGAGCGCGTTTGAGGTGCTAAAGCGCTTCGAAGCAAAGCCGTAAGCCTCGCCATGCAGATGGAAAGACTATCCAAAATCATGGCTTCCCGCGGCATCTGCTCGCGGCGCGAAGCGGATCGCTACATCGAACGCGGGCAGGTGCTGGTCGACGGCGAGGTGGTTTCGGAACTGGGAACCAAGGTGTTGCCCGATGTCCGGATCGAGCTGGCCGAAGCCGGGCAGAAGCGTCAGGCCATGCAGGCCACGTTCCTGCTGAACAAGCCCATCGGCTATGTTTCGGCTCAGCCGGAAGACGGCCACCGACCCGCCAGCGATCTCATTACAAAAAACAACCGCTGGAAAACCGACCGGTCGCAACGCACCTTCCACCCCGCCCAGCTCAAGGGTCTGGCACCTGCCGGACGGCTGGACATCGACTCCACCGGGCTGCTGGTGCTGACGCAGGATGGCCGTATTGCGCGGCGGATCATCGGCGAAGATTCGGACGTCGACAAGGAATACCTCGTGCGCGTCGAGGGACGGCTTTCCGGTGATGGACTCAAGCTGCTTAATCACGGGCTCAGTCTCGACGGCAAAGCGCTCAAGTCCGCCAAGGTGACCTGGCAGAACAAGGACCAGCTCCGGTTCATCCTGCGCGAAGGCAAAAAGCGCCAGATCCGCCGCATGTGCGAACTCGTCGGCCTCAAGGTGGTCGGCCTCAAACGCATCCGCATCGGAAAAGTTGTCCTCGGCAACCTGCCCGCCGGTCAGTGGCGCTATCTCGGCGATACCGAGCAGTTCTGATAAAATGGTGTTGCGGATTTCGCCAACCTCTGGAAGCGTGGGGTCATGAAATATTTTCTATTCGATATCGGCAATGTGCTGGTGGACTTCGATTTCAATGTGCTTTGTCAGACCATTGCCGACGCAGCGGGCAGACCGGAGGCCGTGTTTACTGATCACGATATCGAAATTCACAATGCCAACGAACAGGGATTGATCAGCGATGCCGAATGGGTGGATCACCTGAATGCATCAATGGGGATTTCGTGGAGCGTTGCGGATCTCACGGCCACCTGGTCGCGCATATTCACGATCAACGAAGCCGGGCGCGGAATGTTTCTGGATGCGGCGGCCTCGGGGGTACCCGTCTACACGCTCAGTAACATTGCCAAACACCATGTCGACGCCATCGAGAACAACTGGGCCGGGTTTTTTAATGGCGCGGATGGCCTGTTTTTGTCCTATCAAATCGGTGTGCGCAAACCCCATCCCGATATCTACCGGCATGCACTGAACGAGCTTAATGCCTCCGGCGAGGAGTGCTTCTTCATCGACGACCGGTCGGAAAATGTCGAATCGGCCCTGGAACTGGGATTCCATGCACACCAGTTCATTCCCGAAAACCATGCCGCCATCCGCGAAGCGGCAAAGGCATTCTTCGGGTGGTGATGCCCTTCGTACTCATCCTCGTTCTCGTAACGAAAAGCCGAGGACGAGTCCGATGGATGAGGACGACTATTCTTCCGCCAGCACCTCGTTGAGGCGGGCGGCAAAGCCGGCGGGATCGTCGAGCTTGGCGCCGGAGGCAATGACGGCCTGGTCGTGCAGCAGCTTCGTCAGTGTTCCCACTTTAGGATCTTTCTTGTCGGCATCGTAGAGTGCCTGCACCTTCTGAACAACGGGATGTTCAGGGTTGAGCTCCAGCACGCTTTCGCGCTTCGGCACTTCCTGCCCCATGCGGCGCATCATTTCCTCGATGTGCGGGCTCATGGAATATTCGTCGCCCACGAGCACGGCGGCGGAATCCTTGAGGCGGGTGGTCAACTTGACTTCCTTGACGCCGTCGAGCAGGTCCTTGGCAAAGCCGATGAAGCCCTTGAACTGCTTCTCCTCTTTCTTCAGCTTTTCCGCATCCTCCTCGAGGTCACCTTTGTTCACGGCCTTGAGTTTCTTCCCTTTGTATTCCATCAGCTGAGGAATCACAAAGTCGTCAATCGGATCGATCATCAGCAGGACTTCCTTGCCGTCGGCCTTGAAAGACTCGAGGTAAGGGGAGTTTTCGATGGATGTGCGGTTTTCGCCGGCGAGGTAGAGGATCTCCTCCTGCCCGTCGGCCATGTTTTCGACATAGTCGGCCAGGCAGGTTTTTTCGCCAGACTCCTTGGCCGTGGTTTCGAATAGCAGCAGGTCGGCAATCTTTTCCTTATTTTCCCAATCAGACTGCAACCCCTCCTTGAGGATGGTGCTGAACTCCTCGTGGAACTTGAGGAACTTGTCGTAGTTCTTGGTTTTCATCTGCGCCAGCGTCTTCAGGACGCGGCCGACGAGGTTTTTGCGGATCTTGTCCAGCATCGGGTTTTCCTGCAGAATCTCGCGCGAGACGTTCAGCGGGAGGTCGGAGGAGTCGACCACACCCTTCACAAAACGGAGATACCCCGGCAGCAGGTTGTCAAATTCGTTGCTGATGAAGACGCGTTGAACGTACAGGTTCAGGTGTGCCTTCGGATCATTATTCATCATCATGTCGAACGGCTTGGCTTCGGGAATAAAGAGCAGGGCCTTAAATTCGATCGCGCCCTCGGCGTTGTAGTGGATCGTTTCGGCCGGGTCGGCCATGTCGTGCGAGATATGCTTGTAGAACTCGGCATATTCCTCGGCCTTGATTTCGCTTTTCTGGCGCAGCCAGATCGCCTTCTGCGTGTTGATCTGTTCTTCCTTCTCCTCTTCGGTGCCTTTTTCCTCGTCCTTTTCAGTCGTAAAAAGAACGACCGGGTGTTCGAGGAAGTCGGAGAATTTTTTGACGGTGGAGCGGATGGTCCACTCGTCCAGATATTCCTCGGCATCCTCCTTCAGGTGAAGGGTGATATCGGTGCCGCGATGTGCCTTGTCGGCGTCGGATAGCGTGAAGCTGCCGGTGCCGGTCGATTCCCATTTAACCGCCTCTTCGCCATGCGCCTTGGAAACGACCGTCACATTGTCGGCCACCATGAACGAGGCATAGAACCCGACACCGAACTGGCCGATCAGTTCCGGATTGTTCTCGGCGCCGATCTCCTTCGCCCGGGCCAGGAAGGCCTTCGTGCCGGAGTGGGCGATGGTGCCGAGGTTTTCAACCACCTGCTCGCGCGACATGCCGATGCCGTTATCGGAAATCGTCAGCGTCTTGGCCTCCTTGTCGGCGCGGATGGAGATCTTCCAGTCCGCTTCCCCGTCGAGCAGTTCCGGATTGTTCAGCCCTTCGAAGCGCACCTTGTCGATCGCGTCGCAGGCATTGGAAATCAGCTCGCGCAGAAACACTTCCCGATGCGAATAGAGCGAGTGAGTGATCAGATGCAGCAGCTGTTCGAGTTCGGTCTTAAATTTCATGGTTTTCTTGGTCATTGAAGGAGTCTCCTTGATCTGTTTGTTATAAAAGCAGGCGCGAAACTACGAAAGCAGGCAACACGTTTCAAGCCTGCGGTTTAAAGAATCAGCATGCAGTCGCCATAGCTGAAAAATCGGTAGTTTTCCTGTACGGCGGTTTCATAGGCCTTGAGCATGAGTTCACGTCCGGCGAAGGCCGACATCATCATCAGGAGCGTCGATTTGGGCAGGTGAAAGTTGGTGAGGATGACGTCGACGTTTTGGAAATCGCAGGGCGGATAAATGAAAATGTTGGTCGCGCCTTCGGCTGCCTGAATCGGCACGACCGATTCCAGCGTGCGGACGCTGGTGGAGCCGACGGCGACGATGCGCCCTCCGGCGGCCTTGGCGGCGTTGATGATCTTCGCGGCTTCTTCGGAAACCGCATAGCGCTCGTGATGCATTTCGTGGTCGGTGATGATGTCCGCTGAAACCGGGCGGAAGGTACCCAGGCCGACGTGCAGCGTCAGTTCGGCTTTTTTAACGCCCTGCTTTTCCAGTGCCTGAAAGAGATCCGGAGTAAAGTGCAGGCCGGCGGTGGGGGCGGCGGCCGCACCCGGCTCAGAGGCATAGACCGTCTGGTAGCGTTTTTTATCCTCCTCGATTTGTTCAGGCGTCTGTGCCTTGCGGTCGATGTACGGGGGCAGGGGAGGCACGCCCTCTTCATCGAGGATTTCCATCAGCGGCCGATCGGACGTGATCTTGAGTACAGCTTCGCCCTGCTCGCCGTCATGGAGCATGGTGGCCGTTGCCTTGCCGGAGCAGAGCGATAAAGAATCTCCAACCTTGGGACGGCGCGAGGTTTTCATGAGGACTTTCCACTCCTCTTGCGACGGGTAGGGCGGTGTGTCCCCACACCGCCGCGGACGGCCACGCAATGCGTGGCAAGCTGTGGAGCTTGTCCCGCTCAAGCGGGAAGCCGTCCCGACCTCCTCCAGCAGCAGCAGTTCGATTTTTCCGCCAGAGGCTTTTTGGCCGAAAACCCGGGCGGGAATGACTTTGGTATTGTTAAGCACCAGCACATCGGGCGCGTGAAGATAGTCGACGATGTCGGTAATCGTCCTGTGCTCAATCTGCCCGGATGCGCGGTGCAGCACCATCATGCGCGCCAGCTCGCGCCGTTCGGGCGGATGCTGGGCAATCAGCTCCGGTGGCAGATCATAGTTGAACAGGTCCGTTTTCATTGGGTCGCTTTCAAAAATCTGCCGAAGGATACGTAACCACCGAAGGAAATAAAGATGAAATCGTGCATGACTTTGAGGTGCAGGCAGGCTTTTACGCTGATTGAACATGTCGCTGTAATCAGCATCATCGGCATTCTTTTCACCTTGGTTTCGGTACTGGAGCCCTAAATACGTAAAAAACGTTTTTCATCAAAACCTCCGTTGGGTATGTTCCGCGGAGGTTTTTGATTTTGAGCAAGGAGACATAAATGAAAGTTTTGGTGGTTGGAAACGGCGGGCGGGAGCACACGCTCGCATGGAAGCTGGCGAACGACAGCGCCAAGCCGGAAATTTTCTGCACCCCGGGTAATGCGGGCACGGCGGAACTGGGCACCAACCTCGCCTTCGGGGCCGGCGATGTCGACGGCATCAAGGGCTGGTGCATTGCCAACCAGCCGGATCTGGTAGTGATCGGCCCCGAAGCCCCGCTTTGCGCCGGGCTTACCGACCTGCTTGAAGCCGAGGGAATCCGTGTGTTCGGTCCGTCCGGGGCGGCCGCCGAGCTGGAAGGCAGCAAACAGTTTGCCAAGGAAATCATGAAGGCGGCCGGGGTGCCGACCTCCGCCTATGAGACCTTCACCGATCCCGAGGCCGCCTGCGAATATGTTCGCGAACGCGGAGCCCCGATCGTCATCAAGGCCGACGGGCTGGCAGCGGGCAAGGGGGTGACCGTGGCCGAGACGGTCGATCAGGCCGAGGCGGCGATCCGCGATGCGCTGGAAGGCAATGCCTTCGGGGATGCCGGAAGCCGCGTGGTGATCGAAGATTTTCTGATCGGCGAAGAGGCCTCCATTTTGGCACTGATCGACGGCGAAAACGTGGTGATGCTGGCTTCCTCGCAGGATCACAAGCGCATCTTCGAAAAAGATGAAGGGCCTAATACCGGTGGGATGGGCGCCTATTCTCCGGCCTCGATCGTTACAGAATCGGTTTTGAAAAAAGTGAAGGAAGAGATCTACGACCGCACGCTGGCCGAGCTGAAGAAGCGCGGTATTGTCTACAAGGGTGTGCTGTATGCCGGGCTGATGATCGACGATGGCCAGCCGAGCGTCGTCGAATTCAACTGCCGCTTCGGCGATCCGGAAACGCAGGCCGTGCTGGCACGCTGGGACGGCGACATGCTTCCGGCGATCAACGCCGTGATCGACGGCAGCCTGAGCGAGGGCCTGATCCGCTGGAAGCCGGAGCACAGCGTCTGCGTGGTCATGGTGGCGGGCGGATATCCGGGGAATTATGAGAAGGGCAACGTGATTGAAAACCTCGATGAGGCCAACGCAGTCGCGGACACCGTTGTGTTCCATGCCGGCACCGCGCTCGATGGAGACAAGGTCGTGACGGCCGGTGGACGTGTGCTGGGCATCACCTCGCTCGGCAAGGATTTACCGGATGCGCTTTCCAAGGCCTATATCGCCGTCGAAACCATCAGCTTCAAGGATGCTTTTTATAGAAACGACATCGCTCACCGTGAACTAAGGAGACTGGAAAATGGCTAAGAAGAAACCAACCGTTGCAATTGTTATGGGCAGTAAGACCGACTGGCCCGTAATGGAGTACACTCGAAACACACTCAAGGAGTTCGGCATCGAGAGCACCGTCAAGGTGATGTCGGCGCACCGTACCCCCCATGAAGCGTGCGAGTTTGCCGAAGGCGCGCAGAAAAACGGATATAAAGTAATCATCGGCGCAGCAGGCGGTGCGGCGCACCTGTGTGGTGTGTTGGCTGCACATACGATTCTTCCCGTGGTCGGTGTACCCGTCAAAGGCTGGTCGCTCGACGGAATGGATTCGCTGCTTTCAACCGTTCAGATGCCGAAGGGGATTCCCGTGGCAACCGTTGCAATTGGCAAGGCCGGAGCCATCAATGCCGCTATTCTGGCTGTGCAGATCATGGCCGTGGGCGACGCCGTGCTGCGCCGCAAGCTGGTTTCATTCAAGAAGAACATGACCAAGGATGTTCTCAAGGCGGATGCCGAACTCCAGAAGGAACTGGATGCATAGTTCCTAGCGAGCCATAGGCAATCCGAGAGATCCAATGGCCGGTTTTCCGGCCGTTGGATTTTTTGTACCGGTTACTTTTCCACTCCGAATTTGGCAAGGATGTTTTCCATCAGGCACCACTTCGTAATGCCCGACTGAAGCAGGTTGGCACCCACGAAGACGGTGAACCAGAGCCACTTCGGGTTGACGAAGTGGGCGAGCGCCAGCGAGATTAGAATCAGCGTGCCGGCGATGACGCGAATCATGTGTTCCATTTTCATTGTTCAGCTCCTCGTTTTTATCGAGTCAAGGTTTTCCAAAACCCGCTCGGTTCCTGGCCGATGCGCCAGAAGGCAATGCCGCGGATGGGCTTGGTTCCATAGAGATCCAATTTGGCGTTGAGCGAAGGGATGGTTTCGTAGTGCACGTTGACGGTGACGCTTTCCCGGAAAGAGTAGCTGGCCCCGTTCTCACGTTCCCCGGTTGCTTTAATTCCTTTTTTTGCCAGCTCATCCATGATTTCCCGGTTCTTGTAGGAGCGGGCGAGGGAGGGCGTCTGCCAGCCGCGGCCGTAGAGCGGAAGGCCCATGACGAGTTTGGAAGGATCGATGGTTGCCGTGGCATAGTCGTAGATCGGCCGGCACCACGCCAGTGATGCGATAGGACCTGCCGTGCCGCCGCCGTAGTGCTCGTCGTAGGCCATGATCACGACCCGATCGGCAATCATGCCGATAAAGGGATAGTCGAAGGCATCTTGAGGATTCTTCTTTTTGTGTGCCGCCCAACGTGCCATGACGGCAACGCTGAACACCTTGCTTTTCGGCAGGGCTTTTTTGACGGCGGCGAGAAAGTTGAGGTAGGCGGTTCCGTCTTCCTTGGAAATGCTCTCAAAATCGACCTGTACGCCGTCGAACGGCTTGGAGCGTTCGGCGATGCCCGCGATGATGCGGTCGCGGAAAGGGAGTTCGGGATCAAGATAGATATGGGCCAGCGTGCTGTTCCATGGGATGGTAACGACGAGGTGGTAACGGGTTCCGGGGTTTGCGTCCGCAAGCGCCGGAGGTGTGATATGCCCGCCACTCAGATTGCCGTCTTTATCAACCTGCGCGCTGAAGCAGGCGATATCCGTAATGGGTGAAACGGCCGGAAAATATTTTTCCTCGCCCTTCATCAGATAAGCCCATGTTTCCGGAAAGGACGCCGCCTGCACCGCGAGGGCAGGCAGACAGAGCAGGAGGACTGCAAGCCGTTTATTCATGCCTCCACGGTAGGGTGGCGGATCGGTCGTGTCAAGGGTCGGTGTTCAGTGTGCGGAAGCCGTCAGCTTGCCCGTTTCATCCGATCCGAATTCTGATTGTTGGATTGGATTTTTTTGAATACGGACTGATGCTTCCGAAGGATGCTCTCAAACTTGGAATCCGCCTTTTTCGCGCTCGAGGCCTTCTGTTCGGATCCTCCTGAGAGATCGACCTTCTCATGGCTTTTAATAAGTTCCTTCAAGGCGGCTTCGGCTTGCTCTCTGTTGCGCATTTCCGTCTTGAGCTGGGTCTGGGAGGTTTTGTTTTCATCGATGACCTTGCGGTATTCACGCGCGGCCTTGGACAGATCGGTGGTGCGGTTCTGCAGCTCTTTTTCGAGTTCCTTCTTTTCTGTCTGCAGGTTCGCGATCTTTTGTTCCAGCGCTTCAGCGGACTGCTTCATCTGAACAATTTTGGCTTTCAGCTCCTTGGTACCTGTTTCGATGCGCTTGACCTCATCGCCCCTGAGCTGTTTCAGGTTGACCTTCGCATCCTCAAGAGCGGTTTCGAAGAACCTGGTATCCTTGTGCGCCTTTTCCAGTTCCTTGTCGCGTTGTTTCAAGGTTTCTTCCAGCTGTGTGTTCTTGTCGTTGAGCTCGTTCAGCTGCTTGCGAAGCTTGACCTCTTCGAGTTTGATCTCTGAGATTTGGAGCGTAAGCTTTTCGGTCTCGCGGGCGATCCGCTCCTGCTGTCGCTGGTCCACCGATTCAAGCGTCTGCTCGAGCTCCTTGCGTTTGCCGTCAGCTTTTTCCAGCACCTTGATCTGGTCAGTGAATTCCTTTGTTTTCTGTTTCAGCGAATCGTCGAGTTCCTTGATGCGCTTCTGGAGATCCTTTTCGTGCTGGCGCAGTGTTTTTTCAGTAATCTGTTTCCGGGCCAGTTCCTGTTTGATGGCTTTGGTTTCCTGATCGAGACGCTCGCCGAACTGATGGCGGAAATCATCGAGTTCCTCCATGGTTTGTATCAGTTTTTCAGCGGCGGCTTTATGCTCGGCCACTTCCTTTTCAAGATCAGCGGTGTGCTTTTCGGACATCTGCCTGAGCTGCTCCTGGGTTTTCTTGAGAAGCTCTTCGGTCTTGGAAAGCTGCTTTTCAGTTTGATCGCGATTGGCCGAGAGCGCAGTCAGTTCCTTGTGATACTTTTCCGTGTCTGCCTTGGCCGCATCGAGTTGGGATTCTATATTCTCGCGCAAGCGCGATTCCTTGTCGAATTGTGCACTGATCTGGGCCAGATGCTCTTCCGCCTTTCGCAGTTCGTATTCCCTGATATCGAGGAGCTCTTCCCACTTTTTACGCTTATCCGTTTCCAGTTCGAGGTCCTTCAGGCGGTTGGAGAGTTCCTCTTCGAGCTGCCGCTGCCTGGTGAGCAGGCTTTCTTCATGGCGCCGCAGGGTTTCCTCGGCCGCCTTCCGCTCTTCCAGCTTCTTCGTGAACTCGTGTTCAGAATTGACCTTCTCGGCTTCAGCTATCTTGAGCTTCTGGACGGCCTCGGAAAGGGCTTCCGCCGTTTTGCCATACTCTGTACGGGAATCGGCCAGCTCACCCTTGGTATGTTCGAGCTGTGCTTCAACCCGGTCGCGGTCGCGGCGTACTTCTTCTTCCTGGTTCTTCCGATCGGTAACATCCAGGGACAGCCCGACAACACCCTCGACAAGGGCTTCATCGGAGATGAGCGGGATTTGCACGGTTTCCATCCAGCCCGATTGTCCGGCAGTATCGTAAGGACTCTCGCTGCGTTTGAGTGTTCCGGATTTCATGGTTTCGATGGCCATCTTATCGTGGTCGCGCGGTGTGCCGGGCATCACTTCGAAAATGGTTTTTCCAATCCAGTCTTCCTGCGGAATGCCGGTACGTTTGGCCAGCTTCTCGCTGGCGTACAGATAGCGGCAGCGCGTATCCTTCACATGCACATCGGCCGGAAGGGCGCTGAGGATGCGATGCATAAAGCTGACCTGGCTTGTCAGTTCGGCCTTTTCGCGCTTCTGCTGGCTGATGTTGCGCTGCGATCCCCAGATGCCGATGAGCTGCTCATCTTCTATCAGACCGACCACATGGTTCAGCAGGTTGAGGCGGTTGCCGCTTGGATCCTGGCGATTGGATTCAAGATCGACGGATCTGAAACCCTCTTCGATAAATGACTTGATCGAGGCGTTATTGCGGAACGGGCCGCAGCCATCCTTGAGGGCATTGATTGGTTTCCCGATCAGCTCTTCGGGTTTGGCGCCGTACATGGCCGCAAACGTATCATTGCATTCTGCCAGAACCATGCCGTCCATAATGCTTTCCGCCATTTTTGCCGGTTCGGTCGTCAGCGGGATGGGATTCGCGGGTTCAAGTTTATAAAATGCTTCAACGGTCTCGGAGACAAAATGCGCATAGCGAGCAGTGGCGGCTTTCTGAAGAAGCTCTTGATCATGGAAGCGTGTGATGTCGGTGACCCAGCCGATATAACTGTCCACTTCCTTCCTGCTGTTGTAGACCTTGTTGGCGTGGCAAAGCACATAAACGTCATCGGCTTTGTCTTGCTGGAACCGAAAGATCAGGTCGAATGTCTCACCATGCTTTACAAAGGCATCCCAGACACTCTTGAAGGCCGCGTGATCCTCGGGATGAACCGCACTGAGCAGGCCCTCCTTAAGCGCCTTCTTGGGATAGAGGCCGGACATTTCCTGCAGGGCGGTATTGATGAACGAGCACCGCCCGGCCAGATCCATTTGGAACATGCCCACGTTGGCCTCATAAAGAATACCCTGATAGCGCTTCGAGACGTCTTTTAGGTTTTTTTGCGTTTCGTCCAGTTTCTTGCCGGTGTCGGTCAGGCGGTCACGTGTGGTACCGAGCTCGGCGGTGATATCCTTGAGTTCGCGCCGCGCATGGTTATAGCGATGCTGGAAAAGAAAGAACATCATCACCGACAGCACCAGTAGAAAACCGATGATCAGGTAGCTGAATACATTCATTTCGATCGGAACCGGCGTTTTAAATTCTATCTGGGCTTGGCTGGCCAGTGGCAGGGACATGATGCCTGCAATCAGGCAGACACGATTGGATGTAATCAGGAATCCCGGAATCTTCTTTTTCATCATTATACGCCTCGAAACTAAAAATTTGTCCGCATTTTAAAATAGCACGTTATATGCCAAGGAGAGGGGTTGTTTGATCCGTAGACACGGGTTGTGGTGATATTATTGGGTCGATCTTGAATCGGACTTTCCCAGCAGCAGCAATAGACCGCCCAGCAGGACAACCACGCCGCCCAGGGCCCCGTTGTTCAATCTGTCGGCTGCCATGATTTCTATCTGCGGAAGCGGTTCAGCCTCCTCTGCTTTCTCATAAACAGGAGGCTTGGGTGCCGACCGGACATCTATGGGCGGCCGGGTCGTCGGAGGATAGGGTCGGGCCGATGATGTGTCGGCATGTATGCCGCCTGCCCACTGAAGGAAGATGAGAGCGCCGCAAACGACGAGAGTCTGATAGCCTATGCCTGATTTCTTCAACTGCCTGTCTCCATTTGTTGAGCCATGGACCTGTAATCCGCACCGCAAGGATGGAGTTTACACGTAAGCAATCGGCGTGCCGGACGTGACTTAAATCCGGCCCTGACTAAATCTGCGGGGCGCATCATTCGAAAAGTGCATGGCATGAATGGTGCTAAAAAATATAATCGATCATTATAAGCTCAACGAATGAGGAGTCGGGACATCATGGACGCTGGGAAGAAAAAAAATCTGGTCTTACTCGCCGTATCGGCCGTGGCCCTTGCTTCGGTCAATCTTCTTGCATGGGTGGCGACGGCCAAAGGAGCCATCCCGCCGGTAGATAACATGGCACTCTGGAGCAGCTTTGTGGCCATCCATGTGGTTTCCATTCTGTGGGCAACAAGCATGCTGGGATTGCAGCCGCTTGTTGTTGCCCTGTCCTACACGGCCGGCGGGGTTCTCGCATTCCGAGGAGTGGCGAACGGAGCCGGAGCGGGGGTGGTGGAAATGACCACGGCGGGGGCGACATGCGGCGCGTTTGGCGTGCTGATCCTGGGCCATGCTGTGGAAAAAGTCCGACTTGCCTTCTTTAACAGGAGACAGATTCTTTTCATGTTTATTATGCTCTCTTTGCTGCTGGCGGATGCACTGCTCATCACCACGACCGCTTCTGACGGTCGTGCGGGCTTACTGAAGGCTATTGCCATTCCGTTTGCTGTGGCAGGGATTCCTGTTGCTCTGCTTTGGTCCTTGCGGATCCGTTTGGGATTCGGGGATTCATCCGGGGCACAAGGTGCCGGAGCCGGTTCGATGCCAGCGGATGCGCAGGCCGGCGAATCCGATTCCGACAGTCCGTTGTTCCAGATTCCGGAATTGCAGGGGAATGCCGATGTGTCCGAATCGACGCTGACCGCTGCAACATTGGAAAGCACCGTAGAAGTGGAAGCCCCCGAGCTCGAGCTGGTGGCCGAGGTCGAGCCGGATGCAGACAAGACCGAGCAGGTGAGTGACAGCGATCACGATCATGATCTGCTCTTCTTTCCGCTGGCTATTGACAGCGCTGAAGATCGGTCAGCAACCCGGGCTGCAGAAGATGGGGCGGATCTGCGTCCGGCATTAGACAAAATCGCCTAGGGTGGTCCTCCGCCCCGAATTCAGGCGTCGCCCTGAAATCGCCTTCAAACTCGCATCGGCACTAAACGTGTTATCAGTCGATCTGCGTCCCGTGCCTGAAGAAAATTTATGCACCATGAAGCCTTTTTAATTTGTTTCCGCGAATATTGATGTAAAACCGTTATATTATGTCCATAGGTGTAGAGCTGGAGCGTTCTATGAGTGGAAGATAGCAGAGTGGTTTCGGGCTTAAATGCGAGGTGCGGGGCTTTGTTAGAGGGGAAATGATGAAATGGATTGAGCCAAGACGACGGGTAATGCTTTTCGCAATTGTGGCGGTCATGGCCTGTTGCGAGGTCGTGGCTGTGCAAAACACAGCCAGCACCAGGATTGATCGTCTTGTTTTCGCCAAGCTCGATGAGCTCGGTATTCCACCCTCCGATCCCTGTTCGGATGAAGTATTCCTGCGGCGAGCTTATCTTGATGTGATCGGCACCTTGCCCTCCGAAAAGGAAACACGTCAGTTTCTGGCCAGCAACAGCATGAACAAACGGGAAGAGCTGATCGAAAGGCTTTTCGAGCGTCCCGAATTCGCCGACTACTGGTCACTTAAGTGGTGCGATCTGCTGCGTATCAAGGCTGAGTTCCCGAGCAAGCTCTGGCCGAATGCCGTGCAGGCCTACTACCGCTGGGTGCACACGGCGCTGTTCAACAATATGCCCTACGACGAATTCACCCGTCAGCTGCTCACCTCCAGCGGAAGTAATTTCCGCGTGGCCCCGGTCAATTTCTACCGCGCCATGCCCAAGCATGAGCCGCTTGAAATCGCGCGCATCGTGGCGCTGACCTTCATGGGTATGCGAACCGACAACTGGGAGCGCGATCAGCTTCTGGGCATGGCGGCCCTGTTCGGCAAGGTCGGTTACAAGGGGACGGCCGAGTGGAAAGAGGAAATTGTTTTTTTCGACCCGACGATGGAGTTTGTCGATCCGGAAACCAAGGAGCCGGTTCCGGCGAGGCTGCCCAACGGCACGGTACTTGAACTCTCCGACAGCCGCGATCCCCGCCTCGACTTGGCGGAATGGCTGATCGGCAGCGATGTCTTCGCGAAAAACATCGTCAACCGCATTTGGTACTGGCTGCTCGGCCGCGGCATTGTTCACGAGGCCGACGACTTCCGCGATGACAACCCGCCGCAAAATGCCGAACTGCTCGATTTCCTGGCGAAGGAACTGGTGGATAGCGGATATGACCTGAGGCATATCTATCGTATTATTCTCAACTCAAGAGTCTATCAGCTGGCTTCCATCCACAACGAGGGCAATGCGGCCGATGAGGACAACTTTTCCAGATATTATGTGCGGCGACTGGATGCAGAGGTGCTGATTGATGCGATCTGCCAGATCACCGGAACAACGGAGTCCTATTCCAGCGAAATCCCCGAACCCTTTACCTTCATTCCCGAAAACCTGCGATCCATCAAGCTGGCCGATGGAAGCATTACAAGCCCGTTTCTCGAGCTGTTCGGACGTCCCCCGCGCGACACCGGCTATGAATCCGAGCGCAACAACGTATCCTCGAGTTCGCAGAAACTGCACATGCTGAACTCCACCCACATTCAACAGAAGATTGTGAACAACAGATCCCTGCTGGGTCTGCCAGCGAAAAAGAACAAGACAAAGAGAACGCCCGCCAGTGCATGGCGCCAGCCGGAGGAAGTTGTTGAGCGCATGTACTTAACCATTTTATCGCGCTACCCCACGGCACAGGAAAAGAGAACCGCGTTGGATTATTACGACAAAGCTGGAAGCCGGCTCGAAGCATCGGTCGATATGGTCTGGGCGCTTATGAATACCAAAGAGTTTATCTACAAGCACTGATCCGCAAGGAGGCAAACCATGAATGAAAACAACCAGTTTAATTCGCACTTATCCCGCCGCGATATGATGCGCTACTCGGCCGCAGCCGGTGCCGGGGGGCTCATGCTTGGATCACCGCAGCATGCTGCCGCCGTTCAGGCCGGCAAGGCCAAGGCCGTCATCCAGATCTGGATGTGGGGCGGGCCTGCCCATCTGGACACCTTCGACCCCAAACCGGCCGCCGGTGCGGACTATTGCGGGCCCTATGCCAGCCCGATCGAAACGAATGTGGACGGCATCCGGATCTGCGAACGCCTGCCCCTGCTGGCCAAGCAGGCCGACAAATATTCCATCATCCGCAGCATGACCCATGGCATCAATGCGCATGAGACCGCATCCTATGTCACGCAGACCGGTCGTCCGGTGGGCGGCGAGGTCTATCCGTGCGCCGGGGCGGTGGTGTCGCGCTTCAAGGGAGCCGATGCCGGCTACAAGGGGCTGATCCCCCCCTACATCGTCCTGACCAAACCGCAGGGCCGTTTTTCGGAATCCGGGTTTATGGGATTGCGCTACAAACCATTTGCGACGGGGGGCAAACCCAATGCACCCGTCTTTACAGTGGAAGGCATCATACAGCAGGGCATCACGCAGGCCCGCCAGCGTGATCGCCGAGAACTCCTGCATGCACTCGAAACCTATGGTGCCAAGATGAAAGGGAATACCGTCTTCGAGCAGATGAGCGTGTGCGAGGAGCAGGCCTATGAACTCATTCTCGGCGATGCCGGAAAAGTCTTCGACATCAAAACCGAAGATG
>JABDQT010000086.1 GCA_013042165.1 Kiritimatiellales bacterium
CAATGGAGCCCCTCGAGTAAACCCGCGGCTCCATTTAACATGACCCGCCTTCGCCAAAGGCTACGGCGTGGTTCATCCGCCCGTCGTGAAGGGTGACATCACGTCGTAGCGGATGATGGGCATTTGCCGCTTCGCTACTGTCGTTTTACACCAGCCCCACTTCGTGTCTCCCCGCATAAATGCGGGGTCTCCTGCGTAGGCGGATGAAACAGGGGAGCCGCTCTAGAGGAACGGCGATCTCGAAGGACCGATCCGGCTCGGGCATCAAACATCCGTTCGCACTTCGTTTCACGACATCAACCGTTCTAAAACGCCCCTAATCCAGCGGCTCCTTTTCATAATCGGTCGGATTCACCCATTTGGTTCTTTCCGGTGTAAATTCACCGGCCATAAAACGTTCATAAAAATTCCACCCATGCGGAAGGGAAAAACCATAGGTGTCGAATATCGCCCCATTACCCAGAATTCGCGGATCCTCCTGGGCTATCAGCGTTTTCTCCATCCGCTCCTTCATCTCCTTCTTCAACTGCCCGGCTTTTTCGCTGCTCGCCAGATTTTCCATACAGTCAGGATCATTGGCGATATTGAACAATTCCTCATGGACCTTGCGTTTCCCGAACGACCCCTCCCAATATTTCGTATCCTTTCCCTCGCGGCGCATGTTGAGGATGAGGGTCTTGGTCGGACTGCCGTCACAATCAAGATAGCCCAGCTCCGGGTTGCCGGCCGGCCAGCGCTCGATCTCATAATTGTAAAGATAGAGGTGCTCCTTGCCGACAATGCCGCGGATTGGATAGCCGGCGTTGTTGGGGCGGCTGTAGTCGTGCCGTTCCCTGCCGATCAATACAAAGTCGCGTTCGGGATTCACCTGTCCGGATTTTTCCGAATAGAAAATATCCGTCAGGCTTCGGCCCGGCAGTGAATGCATGCCCGACTGTTCGAACGGGATGCCGGCCACTTCAAGAAAGGTGGGTGCAAAATCGATAAAACTGACCATGTCATCCACCGCACGACCGGGGCTTTTGATGCCCTTCGGCCACATAACCGCCAACGGCATGTGGTTGGAATATTCATATTCCTGCGCTTTGCAGCGCGGGAACGGCATGCCGTTGTCGGAGGTCATCAGAATGATGGTATTGTCCAGTTGCCCGCGTTTTTCCAAAGCTTGGAGCATCCCGCCGAGATGCTTGTCGGCATGCTCTATCTCGAGCCCGTAGTCGAGCATGTCGTTGCGCACGGTCTCATGGTCGGGCCAGAATGCAGGCACCCGGTCAATGTCGTTAAGCTTCTTGCCCGCCCTGACTCCACTGCCATACTCATACACTCGATGCGGTTCGATGGCACCATACCAAAAGAACCACGGTTTTTTTCCGGCGGCATCCAGGAAATCCTGGAAGTTCGCCGTATAGTCTATCGGCGACATTCCTGCAGCAAAGGGCTCGGTGGTATGCTCCGACCACGAAATGCCGATCAATTCGCGTTTTTCCCCATCGACCATTCCCGGATCACCCGGCCCCCAGCCTTTGCCGGTCTTGCCCGTAACATATCCGTTTTCCTTCAGTGCTTCGGGAAAGGTCCTGAACTTGGCCGGAAAATTGACGACGTGGTTGGCCGCTTCCTCCAGCTGCCATGAATTGCGGCCCGTGAGGATGCTCGAGCGCGAGGGTGCGCACTTGGCATTCGGTGTGTAGGCATTGTGAAAAAGAATCCCCTCTTCCGCCAACCGGTCAAACGCCGGGGTCTCGACCCACTCGCAACCGTAGGCACTCATGTGCGCCCACGAGGCATCATCCATGATGCAAAACAATATGTTCGGCCGCTCGGCCGCACCGGCCAGCCCTGCAACCAGCATCAGCCATGCAGGAATCCATTTGATATTATTCATATGCTGTCACTCCTTCTCTTCCGCACGATAGTCAGTTTATCGCACATCGCCGGCGGGCCGGTGTCCCATACCCGAGGCAAACCGGACACGTTGCACCGGCAGCGATAAAAAATCTGATTTTAAAGCGGTATGTTTATCCGACGACAGTTTACCAGCAGATAAAAAAAATCGGCAAGGCGTTTTCCGCGCCATGCCGATCTCTATTTCCGCAGGGAAACAATGTGCGTGCCTACTTAATCGGTTGAGGCCGTACCACATTGGGGTTGAAGTCCATGGGAACTCTTTTAGCTTCCTTAAGCTCGAATCCGTTGGCTTTGTACTCTTCGTAATCAAAGCTGTCGATGTCATCATAAGCGATCTGGTGGTATTCCTTGAACAGCGGCCAGAAATCGAATCCTTCGGCAAACTCGTGCTCGAGGAAAGCTTTGGCACAGGCAACGCCCATGGCCGGCGGGATAAACCAGGAGCCCATGGAGAGCACATTGCAATTGTTGCCGGTAATCGCACGCAGTGCAGCAGGCTCACTCTCAACCATGGCGCAGTGTACATGCGGGCATTTTGCGGCGGCCAGATGGATACCCTGACCCGTACCGCAGAATACCAGTGCCCGCTCGAATTCACCTTCCGAAATCATGGAACCAACCTTGAAACCGACGCGATGGAACATTTCATGATTGGGATCCAGCGGATCCTGAACGCCGACATCCGTCACTTCCCAGCCTTCGTGCTCCAGCTGCTTCTTAATCGCTTCCTTCAATGCGAATCCGGCCCGGTCGGAACCCATCAGCACTTTTTTATCTTTTATCATTTTCATTACCATTACCTCCGTTTGCTTTTTTATATTCTTTATCTACATCCAAGTAACGCCCTGTTTTCTTAGAACATGCCATTGAGCACCCAGTACATTCCGATAATAATCAGAATGATGAGGATACCGGCAAGCTTGGCCCATTTCCAGAAGGTGATGTCGACCCCTCCCGAGGCAACCTGTACATACGGCTCCTTTAGCGGTTTGATAAACCGAATAAGATACATGATACCCATGATCAGCAACAGATTGATCCCGGCGACATGCAGCCAATGGAACTGGTGCCCGAAAAGGTTTCCGCCCTCCACAAAACTGGCCCAGTAGTAAAATACAATTCCAATCGGAACCGCAATATAGGCGGACAACGCCGGCGCGCGCTTGGAGAGAACGCCCAGCAGGACGATCGCCAGAATCGGAATGTTGAAGAAGGCCATCAGCTTGCGCATCAGCGTGTAGAGGCCGTCGGGGGCCTTGGCAATCTGCGGAGCAATGATGACGCATATGATAATCAGCAGGATTCCGAAAATACGGCCGGCCGTCACCACCTCGTGATCGGAAGCGTTCTTGCGGATCATCGGCTTGTAGAGGTCCATGCTGAAGAGCGCGGTCACGCTGTTAAGTCCCCCGTTAAAGGAGCTGATGATCGCACCAAACATGACCGCGGCAAAAAACCCGGTCAACCAGGGCGGCAAGATCGAGGCGACGAGCACCGGATAAGCAAAATCCTGGTGGCTGACGGCGATTTTTCCCTGCGCATTCAAATGCCAGGCAATGATGCCGGGCAGCACGAGGATGCCGACCCCGATAATCTTCAGGAAGGCCGCCGCAAGAACACCCTTCTGACTTTCGGCAAGATTTTTCGCGCCGAAGGTACGCTGCACAATCGCCTGGTTGGTGCACCAGTAGAACAGGTTGATGATCAACATGCCGGTAAAGAGTGTCGAGAAGGGAATATTCGCATCGGCCGCACCGACCGGATTCAGCATTTCCGGACGATTCGTTGTCATGGTTTCCCAGGCCGCCGAAATGCTGCCATCGCCGAGCTTGAGCATGCCAAGCACCGGAATGAGGAATCCGCCGATAACCAAACCGACGCCGTATACCGCGTCGGATGTTGCCGCAGCCTTGAGCCCGCCGCAAATGGCGAAGCCGATACCGGCCAGCGCCAATGCAATCACCATGACCCAGATGGAGGCCTGCGTGCTGATGCCCAGCGCGGTGTCAACGTGGAAAAGACTATTCATCCCGATCGCGCCAGAATAGAGCACGAACGGCAGGAAGCTGAGCGTCAGCGCCACCAGGAACATCAGCGAGATCATGCTGCGCATGTTTTTACCGAAGCGGGCTTCCAAAAACTGCGGAATGGTTGTGATCCCGCTCTTCAGGTAGCGCGGGAGGAAGAAGAGCGCCATGGCAACCATCGCAACCGAAGCAATGGTTTCCCACGCCATCACGCAGGCGCCATGGGTGAAGGCATTTCCATTCAACCCGATCATCTGTTCCGTCGAGATATTCGTCAAAATCAGCGAAGCAGCGATCACATACCAGGTCAGACTGCGTCCTGCCAGAAAGTATCCGGAAGAACTTCCCAGATTCGTATCGCGGGTTTTCCACCACGCAATTAATGAAACCATCGTAATGAAAAGAAAAAATGTAAGAACGGCTGTTAAATCCACAATGTACTCCTTCAGTTAGCTCGTTTGAAGATTGGCAGGTATCACTTCCATGATACCTGCCCGATCAAACCTTGTTTAGAATACAGCCTGCAGTGCTAACACCTTGCCGGCTGATTGCCATGCCTGCGGTTAGACGTTTTCGTATACTTCGTCCTTCATCATCAGATGAACACCGGCCGTACGGAAGGTGCGCGGCAGCGCCAGAATATTCGGGCTGTCGCCGACATACTTGCCGGCATCTTTAAGTGCATCCTCGAAGGTGGCGCGGGTCTTCATGCCCATGCCGCGGGCATAACCCGGCTCATAACCGCCGACAATGTAAATAGCCGAAGTGTGCATCTCTGCAATGTGTCCGCAGGAGATCATCGAGAACGCATGGAACGGATGGTATCCGTAGTTGAAGCGATATTGATCGATGTATTCCTGATTGCGGGCGAAATATTCACCGTACTTGTTCACATCCGGAAGAACGTTGTGGTAGTCCTTCTGGAACAGCTCGTAGACCGGACGGTAGGAAGGAAATTCCTCGTCGTGGAAGTAGCCGTTGCAGATGGAAGACACGATGACCACGCAGTTGTCGGAAAGAACGCGCTTGTGCCGGATAATGTTGGCGGAGATCGCCTGCAGCATCAGCAGCGGGTTGGTTCCATGACCGTTTCCGTAGTGGAATTTCTGAGGCATACCGAACATCATCACATCGAATTTCTTCTCTGCGAACGGAACGTAGGTGCGCTTGTTCGCCACTTCGAATGATTTCGGCTGCATCTCTTTGGTATAGCCGGCATAAACCGCGATCTGACGCATCTTGGTATCGAGCACGGCATCCACAGTGAAGAACGGATTCTTCATTGTTTTTTCCATGTGCTGGCCAATGCAGTCGAACTTCTGGCGCATCTGGCTCTTGGAACTGACCGGCGTGAAGTCCGGGCGGTGCATGCAGTCCGGAACGTGGTGCGAAGAAATGCATTCCCAATTGGTGATACCGGTCGCAACATGTTTGTAGCCGCCCGAATAACCGCCGTATGGATTGCCCAGAACGTGTCCGATGGCCACGACGAGGTCGGCATCGTGAACTTCTTTGTTCATCACGACCTTGCTGCCCATTTCATCGCGTCCGAGCTCGACCAGGTTATCCCAGTTTTCACTGTC
>JABDQT010000090.1 GCA_013042165.1 Kiritimatiellales bacterium
CCATCAGGCTCAGCTGGATGAGCAGATGAAGCGCGAGCCCTATGCTCCGCCGACGCTGCGGTTGGAAGGATATACATCCATTTTTGAGTGGGAATGGAGGTTTGCCACATTAGAAGGCTATGAATGCCATCCCTCCATCAAAGGCGAGGTCGCGGTTTAAGTGATCGGCTCTATGAGCCGAGTACAGAATCAACGGAAATTTTGCGGAGAATGAACATGATTGCGATTGTTGCCCGGTCTGCAAACGGGGTCATCGGCAAAGACGGTGGCCTGCCGTGGCGCTGTAAAGGCGACCTGCAGTTTTTCAAGCGCACCACGATGGACCGCAAGATCGTTGTCGGCCGCACCACCTTTGAAGGGCTTCCGCCGTTGAAAGGGCGCGAAATTTTTGTGCTGACCCGTAATCCGGCCGCATGTTTTGAAGGGGCAGTCGCAGTTTCCAATCCCGTTGAAGTCCCGGCTGATGCGATGGTCTGCGGTGGTGCGGCGATTTATGACCTGCTGATTCCGCAGTGCGAGCAGCTGCTGGTGACCACGGTGAACAAAGAGGTCGAGGGCGATACCTTCTTCAATGGCCAATGGCTGGAAGGTTTTGAGCCGGTGGACACCATCGAAGAAACCGATGAATATTCGATTGTTTCCTACCGGAGAACGGCCTCCAGATTTTAGATTTGTGATTTCCGATTTGCGGAACTTCCACCCTCGCCAAGGCTACGGTGGACAGGCATTTGGCGTTGGCCTTTTTATTGTAGGCCCGCTGCCCACAGCGGGCGTTACGTGAATTGGGTAGGGACGGACCGCCGGGTCGTCCGTCGTTGTTCGGCGCGGTGAACCACTTCGTTATTTTCTTTGAAATTTATCTGCCCTTCGCTTGCGGGGCAATCGCGCCCTACCAAGATCAGTTGTTCGGCGCGCTCGGCGATCGCGCCCTACCATTTGTTGTAGGCCGCAGAGCATATTTTTAGGTTTCTTTGCTCTCTCTGCGTCTCTGCGAGAGATTTCCTTTTTAAACGCTTTGCATCACGGTGTTGACATTAAATAGAAAAAACGCATCATGGCGCATCATTCTAGGTGATGCGTTTTTATGGCTACGTTTGAAGGAACAGGGATCAGAAATCTGAAGCTGCGGGGCGGCATGTACTACTGGCGGCAGCGGATTCATGGCGTTCAATATTCTGAATCGCTTATGACGGATGATCGTGAAGTCGCTTTGAAACGGATGGTTCAAAAAGTGGATGCCGTGAAAAACGGGACCGGCTTAAAGGAGAAAAAAATGACGAAAGCAAAAGATATCAGCAGTGAATCAATCGATTACTGGCCTCAACTCAAAGTACTGGACTGTACGATCCGTGACGGCGGCCTGATGAATAATCACAAATTCAGCGAAGATTTCGTGCGCACGGTTCATAAGGCGCTTGTGGCGGCCGGGGTCGACTACATGGAGCTTGGCTACAAGGCCGACAAAAAGCTTTTCAGCCCGGATGAGTACGGCCCGTGGAAATCCTGTACCGAAGACCACCTGAACCGGATGTTCGGCGAAGAAGATCCCGGCATCAAAATGAGCGTGCTGGTTGATATTGGCCGGACCGACGAAGATGATATCGTTCAGGCCGACCAGAGCGTGATCGATCTGATCCGTGTGGCGTGCTACATCCACCAGATTCCTGCCGCCATCGAAATGACGAAAATGGCCAAGGAAAAAGGGTATGAAACCTCCATCAATCTGATGGCCATCTCCACGGTACCGGAGTATGAGCTCAACAAGGGTCTCGAGCTGATCGGAAAGTGCAAAGAGGCCGATATGCTCTACCTCGTCGACAGCTTCGGCTCGCTTTACTATGAGCAGATCGAAGACCTGATGCGACGTTATCTCGGTGCGATGCAGCACGGACAGCAGGTCGGTATCCATGCCCACAACAACCAGCAGATGGCATATGTAAATACCATTTGCAGCGCCATCAACGGCGCGACCATGCTCGACTCCACCCTGGACGGAATGGGGCGCGGTGCCGGCAACTGTCCGACCGAACTGCTGCTTGGTTTCCTGCGCAATCCGAAGTTTCATCAGCGTCCCGTCCTTGAAGCGGTTGAAAAGCTGATGGTGCCGATGCGCGAAACGGTGGATTGGGGCTATAGCATCCCCTACATGATCACCGGCCAGATGAACGAGCATCCGCGTTCGGCCATCGCCCTGCGCGACAGCGACCGCAAAGACAACTATGTCGGCTTTTACGACGAAATGGCCGAGATGTAGGGTTAGTGATTGTATGCCATCCGGCAATTAAGCTATAAAGCGGATCAATTTGTGAAAAACCCCGTGAAACGGGGGATTAATTAAGGAGTTTCAGGAATGAATGTTTTACATGTTTGCGCTAACCCGAAGCCGACCGAAGAGTCGGTTTCCAAGCAGCTTGCGGCCGCTTTTTTTGCGAAGTTGATCGAGCTGAGGCCCGATGTCGAGCTGGTCAACGTCGACCTCTACGACGAAAAGCCGCCGTTTTACTCAGCCGAGCTGTATCGGCGGGTGTGGTATCCGGTCTTTGACGAATCCTACGAACCATCCAAGGTCGAGGAAATGTCGACCAATTATGCCTCCAAACAGGCCGAAGCCTTCAACGCCGCCGACGTGCTGGTGCTGACCATGCCGATGTGGAACTTCACGGTTCCGGCCATCATGAAAGCCTGGATGGATCAGGTGCTCTGTCCCGGTTTGACCTTCTCGATCAGCAAGGAAGAGGGCGTCAAGGGATTGCATAAAATCAAAAGCATTGTACTGCTGGTCTCTTCCGGAGGCGTTTACAAAGAAGACGATGACCGCGATGCGTTGAGCCGTCAGGTCCGTAATGCATTCGGCTTCATTGGCATCGATGATCTGGAAATTGTCTGGGCCGAGGGCCAGAATCCGCTCTTCTTCGACAACCACGAAGAAAACAAGGCCATTGCCATCGAGGCGGCCTCCGAGATTGCCGAGGATGTTGCCGAGCTCGATCTGAATGCGGCTGCGCAAGAGGTCGCGGCCGGATAGATCCATGGGCGTCTTTGTTAAGATCTGCGGAATCTGCTCGGAGGGGGACCTCGGGCAGATTTCTGCGTTAAAGCCCGACGCGGTCGGCTTCATCCAGTGGCCGAAGTCCAAGCGCTATATCGAGCCCAAAACCGTCGGGCAGTGGGAAACCCCCGAAGACATCAAACGTGTCGGCGTATTTGTCTGCCCGACCGAGGCCGAACTGGCGCATGCCGCGCAGCACGGCCGGTTCGATGCCGTGCAGGTTCACCGTGTTCCCGACCATTGGAAAATGGACCGGGAACTGTTCCGGAATCTGGAAGTCTGGCGGGCGCTCAATCCCGACGAGCTCTACCACTCCGAGTCATGGTTTGAATACGACCGCTATCTGCTCGATTCCTATGATGCGCAGACCGTGGGTGGAACCGGAAAAACCTGCGACTGGGACAAGGCAAAGACTTTGGTCAAAGCGATCAATAAACCGGTGCTGCTCGCCGGCGGCCTGACTCCTGAAAACGTGGCCGAGGCAATCACATCGGTCCGGCCGTGGGGCGTGGATGTCAGCTCGGGAGTCGAGGTCGATCCCCGGCAAAAGGACATCGCCCGGGTTGAAGCCTTCATTGCCGCCTGCCGGGAGGCATGATGACCACCCGCTTTGCGCCCAGCCTGACCGGTTATCTCCATCTCGGTCACGTCCTGCACATGCTCTATGTCTGGGGGATTGCCCGGAAAATGGGGGCGCAGGTCGTTTCCCGTATCGAGGATCACGATCTCGGTCGCGCCCGCCCGGAATATGAAATCGCCATTCTGGAAACCATGGAGTGGCTTGGATTCGTGCCCGATCGGGGCTTGACTGCCGCCACGGCCACAGGCCCGTCCGCATACCGACAAAGCGACTGCGCCGAACGCTATCTAGCGGTGCTGAACATGCTGGAACAGCGCGGTCTGGTCTATGGCTGCGAATGCAGCCGCAGGCAGATCCTCGAGAAGCAGTCCGATGGGCAGGATGAACTGTGCTATCCCGGCACCTGTTCAGAAAAGAACCTGCCGCTGGAAGGCCATACGGTGCGCTTCCGCGTGCCCGGCGGCCCGGTGGCCTTTTGCGATTGGGCGTTGGGCGATTGCCATCAGGTCCCGATGGGGCAGTGCGGCGACTTTTCTTTGCGGGATCGAAACGGGCAGTGGACCTATCAGTTTTGTGCCGTCTGCGACGATATGGAACAGGGCATCGACCTGGTGATTCGTGGTGAGGATATCCTTGCCAGCACCGGCCGGCAGATTCAGCTCTTTCAGGCACTCGAAAAGCCGGTGCCCGCCTATTTCCACCATCCGCTCCTCTGCGACCGGCATGGTGAAAAGCTGAGTAAGCGCCAGCGCTCCGAGAGCATCACCCACATGCGCGAAACCGGCGCCTCCCCGGAGGAAATCATCGGCCGCGCCGCACATGCCGGGGGACTGAGTCCGGAATGCCTGCCGCTTTCCGCCGACAAGGCAGGTAGCCTGATCAGCATCCGGAAGACATAATGCGTTCAGCCAGATGAAACGATCGTGCTATTCGGATGAATATCCGGGTGGGCAGCAAGTGGAAAAGAGATGGTGGACAGTAGGAAATAGCCTTGAATTGGTAAGTTTAGGGACACATTATCCGAACTCTTTCGTCATTGAGGTTTTTTGAATGAAACCAACGCAACCTGACAGCCACGGCCATTTTGGTGATTATGGCGGAATGTATGTGCCTGAAACGCTGATGGAGCCCTTGAACGAGCTCACGCGGGTGTACAAACAGGTCCGCCGGGATCCCGAGTTTAAAAAAGAACTACAGTATTACCTGCGCGAATATGTCGGCCGGCCAACTCCGCTCTCGTATGCCGAACGCATGACCCGCGAGCTGGGAACGGCCAAGATCTATCTAAAGCGTGAAGACCTCTGCCACACCGGTGCGCACAAGATCAACAACTCCATGGGGCAGATCCTGTTGGCCCGGCGCATGGGCAAGCAGCGCATTATCGCCGAAACCGGTGCCGGACAGCACGGCGTGGCAACCGCAACCGTCTGTGCCATGTTCGGTCTCGAATGCGTGGTCTACATGGGCAAGGTTGACATGGAGCGTCAGGCGCTCAACGTGTTCCGCATGGAAAGCCTCGGAGCCACGGTGGTGCCGGTCACGGTAGGGCAGGCGACGCTCAAGGAAGCCGTAAACGAGGCCATGCGCGATTGGGTCACGAATATCCGTACCACGCACTATATTCTGGGATCCGCCCTCGGGGCTCATCCGTATCCGATGATGGTGCGCGATTTTCAGAGTGTGATCGGACGCGAGGCGCGCAAGCAGATCCTGAAGGCGGAAGGCCGGTTGCCTTCAGCCCTCATCGCCTGTGTCGGCGGAGGCAGCAACTCCATCGGCCTCTTTCATCCGTTCATCAAGGATGGAGGCGTGCGCATGATCGGCGTGGAGGCCGGCGGCTTCGGGATTGCCGGAGGCATGCATGCGGCTCGATTCGCACAGGACAAGATCGGCATACTGCAAGGCACAAAGACCTATGTTTTGCAGGACAACGACGGGCAGATTGCCCTGACCCACTCGATCAGCGCGGGGCTCGACTATGCCGCCGTCGGTCCGGAACACAGTCTGCTGCGTGATCTTGGACGAACCGAATATTCCTATGTCACCGACGAAGAGGCGGTGGACGGTTTCGACAAGCTCTCTCAATGGGAAGGCATTCTGCCTGCGCTCGAAAGCTCGCATGCCGTTGCATGGACGGTAAAGAATGCGGCCTCGTTCTCCAAAGAGGATCTGCTCATCATCAACGTCTCGGGTCGCGGCGACAAGGATGTGCAGCAGATCGCCGAGTGGAAGCAAAAGCGCGCCGCCGAAAAGTAATACGGCATTGCTCGGCGATCAAAATGCGTGACACCGGCCGTGAAATCCTAAAATCTTATCAGTTCAAAGGTTTTATCAAGGAAAAGGTATGGCACTGAAAAGTATGACGGGTTTTGGCGAAGGGGCGGCGACCCGAGCGGGTATCCGCGTTGCGGTCGAGCTCAGCTCTGTCAACCGTAAGCAGCTGGACATCCATGTTTCCCTGCCGCGCAACCTGGTCACGCTCGACGCACAGTTGCAGCAGCTGGTTCGGGCCGAATTCAGCCGCGGCCGCGTGTCCGGCATTGTCCGCGTCGAAGCCGCTGACGGATCGATGGGCGCCGTGAAGGTTGATCAGCGGCTGGCTGCGGCCTATGTCGCGGGAATCCGGAAGACGGCCGAAAAGCTCAAGCTTGCGGACGACCTCGGCGCTCAGAGCATATGCAGTCTGCCCGGAGTCGTTTCGGTCGAGCAGGAAGAGATGGATGCCGACCATGTTTCCGCGGTGCTGGGCGAAGCCACCACCAAAGCACTGCGCGGTATGGCGCGCATGCGCCTGGCCGAGGGGAAGGCACTGGAGAAGGATCTGCGCGACCGGCTTGGCCTGCTGGACAATCTCCTGAAGTCGATCCGAGAAGCGGCACCGACGGTGGTTTCCGCTTATCGGGAAAAGCTGTTCGCGCGGTTGGAAGAAGCGGGGCTTCAGGATTTGGCGTCCGATGAGCGGGTCGTGAAGGAGGTCGCGCTGTTTGCTGATCGCTGCGACATCAGCGAGGAATTGACCCGCTTGAAAAGCCATCTGTCGCAGGCGCGCAAGCTGCTCCGCGCTGCGGGGCCGATCGGCCGCACGCTCGATTTCCTCTGTCAGGAACTTTTTCGCGAAATCAATACGATTGGCTCCAAGGCCAATGAGATCGACATCACGCGCTCCGTCGTCGCATTCAAGACCGAGCTGGAGCGGATCCGTGAGCAGGTTCAAAACATTGAATAAAATACAAGAAGCCATGGAATCCAATACGCACCGACTTATCCAGCGAGATCCGCCCGCTTCGCCCCGGCCGGCCCGGCCTTTGATGCTGGTGGTTTCCGCGCCATCCGGAGCGGGAAAGAGCACGTTATGCAACCGCCTTGTCGAGGAGTTCCCGAACATCTCATATTCGATCTCCTGCACCACGCGGGAACCGCGGGGCGAGGAGAAGGATGGCGTCCACTATTTTTTCCTGTCCAAAAAGGAGTTCAAGGAGCGCACCCGTAACGGTGAATTCCTGGAATATGCCAAGGTGCATGGCAACTTTTACGGAACTCTGGAGGACACGGTCTTGTTTGCCATGGAAGAGGGGCGGCATGTCCTGCTGGACATCGATGTGCAGGGGGCAAAGCAGATTCGTGAATCTCTGGCACAGCTCGATCCAAGACATCCAATCCGTAGAGGTTTCACCGACATCTTTATTTCACCGCCCTCCTTCGAAGAGCTTGAACGGCGACTGCGCGGCCGGGCTACCGACAAGGAAAAGGTCATCCGCAAACGCCTGCAGAATGCAAAAGACGAGATGGCGTTTGCATCGGAATATTCCCATCAGATCATAAACGATGATCTCGAAGCGGCTTACCAGGAACTCAGGAATGTGATTCTGGTGGCTACCGGCCAGGCCTGACGCGCGGTTCAGCCCTTATTCGTGATGCCGATGACCGTCCGGAATTCAATCGGCTCGGCAGCGAGAACGAGCGCCAGCGGCGGCATACCCTTCGTCTTTTCCATGAGGGTCTCATAGTATGCGCTGTATTCCTCCACCGATTCCTCGTCGCCGGGAGGTCGCATGCCCATAAAGACCAGTCCGGCATCGCCGGAGGATTGGCGGATCGTTTCCAGATAGCTCGGCAGCTGCTTTATCAGCACCTCCGCTTCCGCAGGAATACGCTGTTCTTCGATGAATTTTTCGAGGCGTTCTACTGCTGCTGTGCGCTCCTCTTCCGTTTTGACAATGGTTTTAATCACCAGTCTGGACTGTTTCCATACCGGACTTTTCTGGATCTGGTAGGCGAGAGTGAGCATAAGGCCGATATTGTCGGTATTACCGCCCCACCACACATGAATCTCTTCCGCATCCTCCGACGTATCCGCATCGTCTTCGCGCAGCATGACGAGGTTGCGCTCTGTGCGGTACACCAGCCGAATGAGGTCGGCAAACTCGGTGAAGCTGGAACGATTTTCCGTATCGCCCAGCAGAATGGTATTCGGCACCAACGGGCCGTAGCCATAGGCGCGTACCAGGGATTTTGCGCCGGTCAGCATGTCGGGGGCCGGAAAAATTTTCACCATGGCCTCCACTTCGCGCTTGATCAGATATTCGCGCATCGTTGCTTCCGTGCTCTTCACTTTCTCCGCCGACCAGTCTTCCACGGGCAGGATGCTGGCCACCGTCAGTGCGCTGCTGCTCTGTGCGAGCGAGTAGGCCATCTCAACCAGATGCCAGCGCGACTGGGGTGATCCGCTCAGCGCGAGAATGTTGGGTTGCCAGGAGCGCTCGTCCGGCTTGAGTCTGCTGAGCTGCTGGATGGCAAAGCGTGCGACCAGGGTAAGTATGCCGTACCGCATGTCGCCCCACTGTGCATTCATCTTACGCCGTTTCATCATATAATAAACACCACCGGTGACCACCACGGCCGTGATGGTTGCGCCCGCATCGATCATGAGCATCACGGTGAAACACCCGACGGCACCGAGGAGTGAAATACCATAGTGTACCTTGAACTTGGGCCGCCACGACGGGCTTTGGATCAGACCCTCCAGTCCGGCCGACAGATTAAGCAGTCCGTACGCGGTCAGGAAAAACATGGAGAGGATCGGTGCAATCAGGTTGAGGTCGCCCAGTACGACCGCCGCCATCGCGACCACGAAAGAGATGGCGGTCGCAATACGCGGATCGGCCTTATCCTTGCCGAAGCCGCGTCCGATAAAGCGCGGAATCACCCGGTCGTTGGCCAGCGCCTGCAGCATGCGCGGCGCGCCGAGCAGGGAGCCGAGTGCGCTCGAAAGCGAGGCCGCAAAAACACCGATGATGATCAGGAAGCCAAAGCGTGCAATGGTCGCCATGATATTGAGATCCACCAACAGGATCTCCGGGTTATCGATCTTTGCGGCGATGAAGAGCGGCAGTGCCATGTAGACCAGATAGCCCGTACCCACCGCCGCAAGCGTGCCCAGCGGAAGCGACTTGGCCGGATTCTTCAGGTCGCCCGAAAGCCCGAGCCCCGCCTCGATGCCGGTGACCGCCGGGAAAAACACCGCGAACACCGCCCAGAAACCGAGCTTGGTGGGTACCATTGTGCCGGGTTCGACCAGCAGTGATGCGGAGTCCGGATTGCCCATGAAAAAGGAGACCAGCGAAGCGCCGATGGCTATGAAGATGAAAAACTGCACCTTCAGGGCAAGGTCGGCTGAAATATAGGCCAGGGCCGTCAGAACGAACAGGGTGGCTGCTGAAATGACCTTCACGGCGATGGCCGGATCCAGCATGGGCAATGGATTGACCACGGCCATGAGCGCTTCCGAAAAACCGGCGATATAAAAGGCCACCCCGAATGTGCGGGCAAAAAAGAGCGGCAGGCCGATCGCTGCTCCCGCCTCGAGGCCGAGAGAGCGGGATATGATATAGTAGGTTCCGCCGATGCCCACCTTCATGTTGGTCGCCATGGCGGAAATCGAGAGCGTGGTCAAAAAGGTGATCGAGGTGGCGAGCGTAACAATCAACAACGTGAAGGGGAGTCCGACGTTGCCGAGCACCCAGCCGAAGCGCAGATACATGATCACGCCGAAGATGGTCAGTACGCTGGGGGTGTAGACACCTTTGAAGGTTCCGAAGGAATAGCCCTGCTTTTCAGCCTGTTCGCCCATAATCGTTCCAATCGTTGGACGCAAGTCTTCCAGACCTTCGGGCAAAAGGAAAGCAATCTTCCGCAGTCTGGAAGCCGGACTATCTGCGCTTCACGATACGGCCGCAGTCTTCGAGAATCATGGTCAGCGCCGGAATCAGCAACAGGGTGATACCGGTTGCGAACAGGATGCCGAAGCCCAGCGAAATCGCCATCGGAATCAGGAAGCGCGCCTGTCGCGACGTTTCGAGAATCATCGGCATCAGGCCAAAGAAGGTGGTCAGGGTGGTCAGGATGATGGGCCGGAAGCGCTGGATGCCGGCGGAGACGACGGCATCGTGCATGTTGGCCCCTTCGCGCCGGCGCTGGTTGGCAAAGTCGATAAACACGAGTGAGTCGTTCACCACCACGCCCGAGAGCGCCACCACGCCGAACAGGCTCATCAGGCTGAGGCTGTAGCCCAACAGCAGATGGCCGACCACCGCCCCCACGATGCCGAACGGAATGGATACCATGATGATCATCGGCTGCCAGTAGCTCTTGAAGGGAACCGCCAGCAGGATGTAGATCAGAATAAGCGCGGTATACAAACCGCTGATGAGGCCGCCGACGCTTTCCCTTCGATCCGCCTGCCGGCCTTCGAAGGAGTAGGAGAGCCCTGCATATTTCTGCATGACTTCCGGGAGTATGTCTTCCTTGAGCACGGCCAGCATCTGAGGTGCCTGAT
>JABDQT010000115.1 GCA_013042165.1 Kiritimatiellales bacterium
GGCCTATGTAGGAGACGTTATGACAGGCCACGTAGCCCGCGTGCTGAATCAGGTACGGGTAGTTTACACCACTGTCGCCGAAGCGCAGATGCGACGTGGTTACCCCGCCCGACTTCTTGGAGTCGTACACGAAATAGGCCTGCGCCTTCATGTCGGTATTGTCGCCGATAATCTTAATGGTGTTTTTGCAGGCGCCGACGGTGCCGTCGGAACCGAAGCCCCAGAATACGGAACTCTTCACATCCCCCGGCTCAATGTCGAATTCATCACCCACCGGAATGGAGAGATTGGTCACATCGTCGTTGATGCCGACAGTGAAACCGTGCCATCCACCGGCATCGATGTGATCGTAAACCGCCTTGACCATGCGCGGCACGAACTCCTTGGAGGAGAGACCGTAGCGTCCGCCGATAATCTTGCAACCCTTGCCTTCGAGCGCGGCTACCACGTCGAGGTAAAGCGGTTCGCCGAGCGCGCCCGGCTCCTTGGTGCGGTCGAGTACAATGATTTTCTTTGCACTTTCCGGAATGCAGTCAACGAAGGCTTTCGCGGAGAACGGACGATAGAGACGTACTTTAACGAGACCGAGCTTTTCGCCGTTGGCGTTGAGCTTTTCAATGGTCTGCTCGATGGTGTCGCAGGCGGAACCCATGGCGATGATCACCTTTTCCGCGTCGGGCGCTCCGACATAGTCGAAGAGGTTGTACTTGCGGCCAAACTTGGCAGCAAACTTATCCATATATTCCTGCACAATTTCGGGAATCGCGTCGTAGTACTTGTTGCTGGTTTCGCGACCCTGGAAGTAAACGTCCGGGTTCTGGGCGGCGACCTTCACGGTCGGGTTTTCCGGCTTGAGGGCACGGGCGCGGAAGCGCTCGATGTATTCCGGCTCGATCATCTCCTTCAGTTCATCATACTCGATGTTCTCGACCTTCTGCAGCTCATGCGAGGTACGGAATCCGTCGAAGAAGTTGAGGAACGGAACCTGGGCCTTGAGGGTGGCCAGATGCGCGATGGTCGCCATGTCCATGGTTTCCTGAATGGAGTTGCCCGCTGTCATGGCCCACCCGGTATTGCGGACGGACATCACGTCGGAATGGTCACCGAAAATGGAGAGCGACTGGGCAGCAAGCGAGCGTGCAGACACATGAAATACGGCAGGCAGCATTTCACCGGCGATCTTGTACATGTTGGGGATCATCAGCAGCAGCCCCTGCGAAGCAGTGAAGGTGGTGGTCAGCGCGCCGGCGCTCAGCGAACCGTGCACCGCACCGGCCGCACCGGCTTCGGACTGCATTTCAACCACGTCGACTGTTTTACCGAACAGGTTCTTTTTTCCCTGACTGGCCCACTCGTCTGAGTATTCGCCCATGTTGGACGAAGGGGTGATCGGATAGATGGCCGCGATATCGGAAAATGCATACGCAATGTGTGCCGCAGCGGTATTACCATCAATGGTAACCATTTTCTTGCTCATGTGAGTCTACTCCTTAAGTTAAACATCCGTTGTTTTCAATAAAGTACGAAAATTGTATCCGTTTCGGACTTTGCTTCCCGAGGCTGCCCGGAAAAGTTACGCATAATCCCAGAATACCGATCAATTAAAAGTTTTTTTGATCGCAATTTTGACGATTTTTAAGAGGAAACGCTATTGAAACTCAGTTTCAATAACGGAGTTTTTTAAAATATCGGTCATATACGACAGATCGAAAAAATAAGGTTAATAACCAGTTTTCTTGAAAACAGTGAAAATATGCTCCGCCTTCCGGCTAGAGAAATTCACGATTGAGTTGCCATATATCCCCACTTTTCGTCTTTGGCTCATCCCGCTGCGCTAAAGTTTCGTAGGACAAGTAGAGCCGATATCGTTGTTGTAGGTTCGGCTCTGCGAGCCGATACACATGAGGCATTTCCGGCATTATGCGCTATAGCGGGTTGAGCGGACTCCACTCCTTCCGGCCATTCATGGCGGTGTAGCCACAGTTTAGCCCGAGCATCGCGAGGGAAAGCATTTCCGGAAAAAGGGTGATAAACCAAAGAAAAAAAGCATTGACCAGAAAGATGAAGGGGTATTCAACAAGGGGTCGCTGACCGTGACATTCCTCGCCGATCCATCTTCTGGCCAATGCAAAGCGTTCCTGAAGCATTGATCGCACGCGGTGTGTTTGGCTTTCGGTGCGACGATTCGTTCTTATAGCAGTTAGCGCACCATGATTGGTAATAGGCGTATTTTAGCTGATTTCAGGAGCGGGAGTTCCGCAGGAATACCTGTTGACGGGTACGGATAAATACCATTAACTCCCCACAATGAAATTGCAGACGATATGGTCATCCATACCTAAGTAGGCACGCAATTCGCTTTTCTCCGGACTGAGAAGCACAGTCCAGAACAAGAACCCCCCTTATATGAGCACAGCAACCATCCATTTTGACAATGCCAGCGAAGCCCGCGAGGTCGGCGGCATGCTGGAGTTGATAACCGACCGCATCGAGTCCGACTTTGGACTCGATCTGGTGCTGCGCGATCTGGCCGTGAACATTGGCGGCCCGGATGAGCATGCCCGCAAGATCGAGGATTTTATCCAGGACCTGCGCGAAGCACGTAACCGCACCAAGCTGGATGCACAGGCTGTGGGCTATGCCTATGACGCCCTGATCCACGGCGAAGAGAAACTCTTTGAAAAGCTGGCCGGCATCCGGGTCGATGTCAGCCCGCGCAAGCCGGCGGTATTCCCGAAAACCCTCGGGCAGGAAATCTATCTCAGTGCCATGCTCGAAAACGCCATCACCTTCGGCATCGGCCCCGCCGGAACCGGCAAGACCTATCTGGCTATGGCCATGGCGGTTTCCGCCCTGCTCAAGGACGATGTCAGCCGTATCATCCTGACCCGTCCCGCCATCGAAGCCGGAGAAAACCTCGGGTTCCTGCCCGGCGACTTTCAGCAGAAGGTCGCTCCTTATCTCAGACCGCTCTACGACGCGCTCTACGACATGATGCCCGCCGAGGCGATCGAGACCTATATCGAGCGCGGCGTGATCGAGGTCGCCCCCCTTGCCTACATGCGCGGCCGCACCCTCAACCATGCCTTCGTGATTCTGGACGAAGCCCAGAATACCACGCCCCAGCAGATGCTGATGTTTCTGACCCGGCTGGGCTTCGACTCCAAATGCGCCATCACCGGCGACCTGACCCAGATCGATCTGCCGGACCGCAAGTCGTCGGGCCTGATTGAAGCGCGCTCAATCCTCGCCCGAATCAAGGGGCTGGAAATCGTAGAACTGACAGAGCGCGATGTGGTGCGCCACCCCCTCGTACAGAAAGTAATTGAAGCCTATCAGGAAAATCGAGCATCCTGAGCCGCCTTTAACGGAGCAACGCCGTGAAAACAAAAAAGAGCAAAAAAAAGCAGAAGGGCATCGCCGAGCGCAAGACCGAGGTCAAGCGCAAGCACGACATCCCCTATAAAGCCATCGGCATGGGCCTGTTGCTGTGGGTTGTGGTCACCTGGCTCTTCTTCGGTCATGGCATTGTCAGCACGCCCACGCTGTCCGAGGGCCAGAAAGCACCGTCAACCATCGTCGCATCAGTGGCCTTCGAATGTGAAAACCTGAAGGAAACCGACCTTAACCGCATCACGGCCGCCGAGGCGATCGCTCCGGTGTTCACCATCAATCCCGTACCCGCCGAGCTCGCCGTCCAGAAAATGGAAGCCCTCTTCGACCGTTTGATGCGCTATGCGGGCGCCTCGACCAACGAGCTCAAGACCATCGAAAGTTCCATGGACGATCTGCTCATGGGATCTGCCATTAACACCTCGGACCTGATCGCATCTTTTCCCTCCAACGTGGTGGCACAGTCCCGGGGCGTGGTTATCCGCGGCATCAAGGATGTCATGCGTAAAGGCATCCTCTCGGATGAATACCGTGTCACGCTTTTCCGCGATGATCCCGATCGTCGCCTGAGCATTGTTGCCGGCGATGAGACGCCGCCCTTAACCGTCAGCCAGAAGGACATCTATTCCACCCGGAAAGCGGTCTGGGCCATCACCGAACACATCGCAGATCCCGGCAAGCGCAAGCTGCTGGACGTTCTCCTGCCGCTGTATGTCGTCGACAACATGACCTACGACAAAAGCGGCACCGAGGAACTTCGACAAGCCGCAGCCGATGCGGTCGAACCCGTCATCCAGCAATATGCGGTGGGCACGACATTGGTGCAGGCCGGCGAGCCCGCCACGCCGCAAACCCTTCTGTTGCTCCAGCAGCACGAACTCCAGCGCAAGAACGAGCAGGAGATTCTCGAAATGTCGTTCGAGATTCTGGGGAGCAGTCTGCTGCTACTGGCGGGATTGATTGCCGCGGCCGTCATCCTGCGAATCGTTAATCCGGCACTCATTCGCCAGCCGGAAAAAATATTGCTGATGGTAATCCTCTCCCTGTTCACTTTAGGAACAGCCCGCTTGCTGACCTATCTCTCGGTGCAGTATGCACTGATCTCCCCGTCCCTGCTCAGCTATCTCGTTCCGCATGCTTTGGCGGTATTGCTTGCCGGCATCCTGCTCGGCGGTGGCGCCGCCATCTGCGTGGGATTCTGGTGCAGTTTTGCGACGGCCGTCCTCTTTGAGCAGTCGTTTTCCGTTTTCGTGCTGGGGATGCTGATCACGATCACAGCCACCAGCAACGTGCGCAATATTCACCGCCGCGCGAGCCTCTTCCGCGCAGGCATCTGCGTCTGCGGGGTCAAGGTGGTGCATGTGCTCATCATCGCGGTGCTCAACCCGCCGGGCACGCCCGTGCTGGTCGGCCAAATCACCGCCGGAATCCTATCGGGGATGCTCGCCACCATTCTGACGCTGTTGCTGATCCCGGTGTTTGAAAAGCTCTTCAAAATCACAACCGACATCACTCTGCTCGAGCTTTCCGATATGGGCCACCCGCTGCTGCAGAAAATGGCAATCCAGGCACCGGGTACCTATCACCATTCGCTCATGGTCGCCACCCTCGCGCAGAACGCGGCCGAAGCCGTTGGTGCCAATTCCCTGCTCGTGCGCGTCTGCGCCTACTACCACGACATCGGCAAAATGGCCAAGCCTGAATTCTTCACCGAAAATATACAGCACAAGGAAAACCCGCACGACGAGCTCTCGCCCCACATGAGCGCGCTGGTCATCTCCTCGCACGTCAAGGAAGGCCTGACCCTCGCCAAACGGCACAAGCTGCCCCAGCCCGTGCTCGATGCCATCGAACAGCACCACGGCAACGGCCTCATCTCCTACTTCTACCACAAGGCCAAAACCATGCAGGGCGACGGCGAAACCACCATGGCCGATGTCATCAACGATTCCGACTTCCGTTATGGCGGCGCACCCGCCGTCACGCCGGAGATGGCGATTCTGTCGCTGGCCGATGCCTCCGAGGCCGCTTCGCGCTCCATCGAAAAACCCACCCTGCAGAAAATCACCAACATGATGGATGACATTTTTGCCATGAAGATCCGCGACGGACAGATGGACCACGCCAACCTCACCATGGCGCAAATCAATGTCGTCAAACAGTCCTTCATCTTTTCGCTTTCCAACATGCTGCACGGACGCATACCGTACCCGAAAGATAATGAACCTAAGTCTTCTCAATCAGCAAGCAAGTCATCCGCTACGCCTGCCGAAGCTTCAAAAGCTGACTGACTGGCTCGGTCGGAAGCTCGAGTCCGCAACCGCGCCCCAACGCTGGGGCGAGGTCTCCATTGTGCTGACCGACGATCAAGGCATCACGCAGCCCAACCGTGAATATTTCGGGAAAAACCGCCCGACCGATGTCATCAGCTTTCGCTACGATCCCGTGCCCGGTGAAGACGAGGCGTGGACCGGCGACCTGATCATCAACGTCGACCGCGCTGTGCAGGTCGGCCCCGACCATAAAGGCATCGACTACGAACTCGCCCTCTACATTGCCCACGGCCTCGACCACCTTTCCGGCGCCGAGGACGACACCGACGAAAAGCGCAAAGCCATGCGCGCTACCGAAACCGCATGGCTTCGGCAGGCCGCAAAAGAGGGCTTGATGGACGGGATCTGTTCGTAGTTCCGTTTAGTGAAACTCCTGAGGGGCAGCCGGTGACAGCCAAAGCGAATGGAGACAGCCCCGCGACAATCTTGATAAATGGCACGGCCTTCTTGTGTAGGGCGGGTTCCTAGAGCCCGCCTCCACGATCATGGATCGCGGCTACATCTTTTTAACGATACCCTAATGCCGATCCTTTCAAACCTCGGCCTACAGTAAATCAAGCTGGTTCAGCTCCGCGACCGGACGAAAGGATTGGCGATGTGCCGGCGTGGCGCCGTGCTTCCTGAGGGCGTCGAGATGCTGCGCCGTGCCATATCCCTTGTGACCGGCAAAACCATATTCGGGATAGAGCGCATCGAGCTCCACCATGATGCGGTCGCGCGTGACCTTCGCAATGATGCTGGCGGCGGAAATGGAGATGCTGAGTGCATCGCCTTTAACAATCGCCTTGTGCTCACAGGGAAGTCCCTTTACCGGAAGGCCGTCCACCAATGCAAAATCAGCTTCCACCTGATCTGCAGCGATACCCATTGCTTTGTGCGTGGCTTTGAGGATATTGAGCTGATCAATTTCAGGGGCTTCGATCAGACCGACCCCGATTCGTACGGATTCAGAACTTTCGAGGATCTGAAAATATTCCTCCCGCACCTTTTCCTTCATCGCCTTGGAGTCGGTCAATGCACCGAAGGTGGACGACAGCTCGGCTTGGATATACTCCGGATCGAAGATTACCGCGGCGGCAACCACGGGGCCGGCCAGCGGACCGCGCCCGGCTTCGTCGATTCCGGCCAGACGCAAAAAACCCGACGCCCAGGCTTCTTTTTCATAAAGCAGGACATCGGATTTTGTCATTTTTGAATGCCGATTTTTGAATATGGATTTACGGGTCTGCGACGCTCTCCATTAAAGGCCCAGCGGCGACTGAGTTCCGAAAATCAAAAATCGGCAATCGCCAATCAAAAATTTCTAGACCCGGCGTTCCTTGATGCGGGCTTTCTTACCGGCGAGATCGCGCAGGTAGTAGAGCTTTGCGCGGCGAACCTTGCCGTGGCGCTCGATTTCAATCTTGTCGATGTTCGGGCTGTTGAGCGGAAAGATACGCTCAACACCTTCGCCGTAGGAAACGCGGCGCACGGTGATGGATTCGGTAATACCGGATCCCTTGCGGGCAATGACGGTGCCGGTATACAACTGGATACGCTCCTTGCCGCCTTCCTTGATCTTGTAGTGCACGCGAATGGTGTCGCCGACAACAAACTTGGGATGTTTGTCCTGAGTGGCGTTTTCCTGTCTGATTTTTTCAATAGTGTTCATAAAACTCTCTCGTTTCCGGATTTATTCAAAGAGCGCTAGATATTAGTCATCTACCCTATTCGGTCAAGCGTTGTTTTCCCCATTTTCATCGTTTCGTCCGAGCAGGTCAGACCGCCGCTCCGCCGTGCGCTTCAACGCCTGCTCCTCTCGCCATTGGGCAATTTTCGCATGGTCGCCGGAAAAAAGGATTTCAGGCACCTTCATCCCCCGGAACTCCGGCGGGCGCGTGTATTGGGGATATTCCAGTATGCCGGAGGAAAACGACTCATCTTGCGTGGCCACTTCCCCGCCGCCCAGCACACCGGGACGCAGGCGTGCAACCGCGTCGATCACCACCGTTGCAGGCAGCACTCCGTTGGTCAGCACATAGTCGCCAATCGATATTTCCTCGTCGACCAGTGCTTCGCGGATGCGTTCGTCGACGCCTTCATAGTGTCCGCAGATGAAAATCAGGTGGTGGTGCTCATCCGCCAATCGCCGGGCGGCAGTCTGATCGAATGTTTTACCGGAAGGCGTCATCAGAACCACATGGCTCTGCGGGGTGCGTACCGATTCGACCGCCGCAAACATCGGCTCCGGCTTCATCACCATGCCCGGGCCGCCGCCGAACGGCCGGTCGTCGGTGGTGTTGTGCTTGTCGGTCGTGAAGTCGCGCGGGTTGATCGTTCGGAACTCCACCAGCCCGGATGCGGCCGCGCGCTTCATCATGCTCTCCTCAAGGAATCCGCTTAGCATTCCCGGGAAAAGAGTCACTACATCAACTTTAAGCACATCACGCATATCAAATCACTGAGGACACGGAATACACTGAAAACAGACTCCCTATCAAGTTCCGTGTACTCTGTTGTATTCCGTGGTTGCATTAAAAAAGAGCGGCAGTACCGCTCTTTTCATTATCTCCAAAGATTGGAAATTTATCCCGCAGGGCGGAACAGCTAATCGACCACTTCGAGGATCGCCTTGCGCCCCTGCTTGGACGCCATTGAGCTGAGGATGGTGCGGATGGCACCGACCGTCTTGCCGCTCTTGCCGATAATCTTGCCCACATCCTTGGCGTTGCAACGCAACTCCAGGATGATGGTCTTTTCGCCGTCGATTTCCGTAATCTCCACCTCGCCGGGTACGTCCACCAGCGATTTGGCAATGGTCTCAATAACCTGTTTCATTGCCTAGGCTTTTTCCTTGTCGGCGGCAGCCTCTTCGGCAGAGGCGGCTTCTTCAGCAGCCGGCTCATCCGCTTTGGCCTCAACTTCCTCATCCGCCGAAGCTTCAGCGGATTCCGCCTCGACCGCCTCGGCCGAAACCTCTTCCTCCGTCACGGCACCGGTCACGGCCTGCTCAACCGGCAGGGCCTTGGCCTTCTTGATCAGGCTCTTGACGGTATCGGAAGGCTGGGCACCATTCGAAACCCAGTATTCCACGCGATCGAGGTTCAGTGAAAAGTTGTTGCCTTCCTGCTTGGGATCGTACCAACCCAGGGTTTCAATAAAACGGCTGGTGGGAGCATAACGCCCGTCCTGCACAATTACACGATAGAATGCGGCGTTGCGGCTGCCCATTCTGCGTAGTCGAATCTTTACTGCCATAGTGTTTTCTCTCCGTATGAACATGCCCCATTTCGGGGTAAAGGGGCTACTTTGTAGTGAACTTCTCGAGGTGTCGCAACCTTTTTCCCATCTTTTTGAACCGCTTCGACCTTTTAACCATTTGCCCGAAACGCTTCAGCAACTGGTTATCATCCGCCAGTTTGCGAGCCGATGTTTTCGCGCAACGACCTACTGCACGCAGCAGGATGATTATTGCGGGCGGATTGTATCTCTGTTCGCTGGACCGGTCCGCAGATTCACGTGCCTGGCTACGGGGTTGTCTGCCCGGAGTGTTGCTGAACGGGCTGCATGAATGCAAAGCGAAACGGACCCCCACGGGTAAACCCGTGGTTCCATTTAATATGACCCGCCTTCGCCAAAGGCTACGGCGTGGTTCATCCGCACGTCGTAAAGGGCGACATCACGCCGTAGCGGATGATGGGCATTCTCCCCGCATAAATGCGGGGTCTCCTGCGTAGGCGGATGAAGTAGAACCAATTCGGTTCATTATAGACTCGCAACCGCCCGGGCATGTTGTAGTTTAGCGGCATACCTACAACGCGATTGCTGAAGCACGTTTTCCGGCATATCACAAAATGGCAAGGCAGACGCATGAACGAAGAATCCACCAACGAGCCGATTTCCAGGCAGGCACTAAACAAGATCATTCAAAAGTACACCACCCCGGTCCGGGGCAAGGCCGTCTGGCAAATCACCAACACCCTGATCCCCTATGCCGCACTCTGGGCTGCCGCCATTCTGCTGATCCGGAACGGGTATTCCCTCTGGTGGGTTCTGATTCCCATTCTGATTGCCGCGCCCTTTCTGGTGCGCATCTTCGTCATCTTTCACGACTGCTGCCACTCCTCCTACTTTAAATCCAAATGGGCGAATTCCATCACCGGCTACCTCGGCGGCATCCTCACCTTCACGCCGTTTGTCGACTGGCAGCAGGCGCACATCCACCATCATGCGACCGCCGGTAACCTCGACAAGCGCGGCGTCGGCGATATCTGGACGCTGACCGTCGAGGAATACATCGCCGCCCCGCGGATCAAGCGCATCACCTACCGCATCTTCCGGAATCCCTTGTTTCTCTTTGGCTGCGGCCCCGCCTTTGTTTTTCTCATCCTGCAGCGCTTTTCCCAGAAAGGTATCCAGCACAAAGGGCGCTTCAGCGTCTACCTGACCAACCTGGCCATCCTGTCCATCGCCCTGCTGGCAGGCAGCCTCATCGGATTCAAATCCTATCTCATCATCCAGCTGCCCATCACCATTCTCGCCGCCACACTGGGTCTGTGGCTCTTTTATGTACAGCATCAGTATGAAGAGGTCTACTGGGCGCGCAACGAAGTGCGCGACTCGCTCAAGGCCGCGCTCGAAGGCAGTTCCTACTACAAGCTTCCCAAGATTGCCCAGTGGTTTACCGGCAACATCGGACTCCACCACATCCACCACCTGAACCCGTCGATCCCCAACTACAACCTCCAACCCTGCCACGACGAGATCCAGAAGCTGCAGCACATCGAACCGCTCGGCCTGCGCAAAAGCTTGAAGTCGCTCTTCATCCACCTGTGGGATGAAGAGACCAAGAAACTCATCAGCTTCAAGGCGATGCGGCTCATCCGAAAAGCCCGCAGGAAAAGCGACAAAGCAGATTAAGACAGAATCATTTCGTGACAGAACAATTCCTGTCCAACAGGCACATCCGCAGAGT
>JABDQT010000118.1 GCA_013042165.1 Kiritimatiellales bacterium
GTGTGCGCCATCACTCCTTCAGCCCCGAGAGCATCGCAAGCAAACCAACCGCAGCCGTATCTGTTCGGAGAATGCGAGAACCCATACCAAACAAATGGAAACCATGCTCCATGAGCTTCTCCCGCTCATACTGAGTCCACCCTCCTTCAGGACCGACCGCTAAAACGATCCGTTCACTTTTTTCGGCGACAGGAAAAAAGTCTGCCAGACGTTTTTCGCCGGAGGGGTCGGCCAGCAACTTCAAATGACTGCCGAAAAGCCCATCGAACTCATCCTCGACAAACGGTTTGAATAGCGGACGGATCATGACCTCCGGCAGGTGCGTGCAGCGTGCCTGCTGCAGTCCCTCGACCAGCAGCGGATTGTAGAATTCCGGTTCGAGCACATGCGTGTCAAAATAGAAACGCTCCACCTTTTCCGCTCGCAACAGGACGATGCGCCCCACCCCCAAGGCCGCGAGCTGCGCCCATAGCCGCTTCATCACCTTCGGCCGCGGCATCGCAAGCACTAAATCAATGTGCGGCGCGGGCGGCGGTGTGGAGTCAAATTCGCATCGCAACACCACCTCCTTGCCATTGATCGACTCAACGGTTCCTTTTCCCGGAGAGCCGTTCAGCAACCCAATGCGCAACACCTGCCCGGGCTCCGGCTTCAAAACCTTGCGGATATGCCGGGCACGATCGCCCGACAGAACGACGCGATCATCAGCATCCAGCTCTTCCACTTTTAAAAGGATGAGGTTCATTCACGATAGAATGGAACCCCGAAAGAGCGGATGCAAACAAATGACGTTTTGTTTTCATCGGAATTGATGTTTCACCGCCGGCCCGCCATATTGCCGGCATGAAGATTCTACTTTGCAACGATGACGGAATTCATGCGCGCGGCATAAACGAATTGCACCGGGCCGTCGCCCAGCTGGGCGAACTGTACGTATGCGCACCCGCCACGGAGCGCAGCGCCGCCGGCCATGCCATCACGATCTACGATCCAATCCGAACCATGCCGGTTGAAAAGGACAACGGGCTTTCGGGCATTGCGGTGGATGGCACCCCGGCCGATTGCGTCAAGCTTGCCGTCAGCTTTCTGCACAAGGATGATCCGCCGGATCTGGTGGTGAGCGGCATCAACCTCGGCTCCAACACCGGCATCAGCGTACTCTATTCCGGCACGGTATCCGCCGCCAGCGAGGCCGCCATCCTGGGTGTTCCCGCCATCGCCCTCTCCCTGTGCACCTACCAGAATCCGCATTGGGATACCGCCGCCCGGGTGGCAACGGAGATTGTTGCCAAAGTGGCCGAAAATCCGTTGCCGGACGGCACGCTGCTCAACGTCAATATTCCTAACCTCCCGTATGACCAACTCAAGGGAATCAGGGCCGGACAGATGGGCCGCTCGCGCTTTATTGAAAAATTCACCGAGCATCGCGACCCGCGCGGCAACTACTATTATTGGCTGGACGGCGATATGAAGCTGCTGGACGACAACGCCATGACGGACGAGCGGCTGGTGAATGAAGGATATGTCGCCCTCACCCCCATCCACATCGATCTCACCGCCCGCCACTGCATGGAGCAGGTCGAAGCGTGGAATGTGGAGTATTAGGCCGTACCGAGGACTTCGTACGGCCTAATTCCTGACTTTACGGATTGCGGATCAGTTCCGCCAATTCATCCGGAAGCTTCCCTTCCGCATCAAACCGCTCGAGTTTGCGGCCGCAGACCATTGAAAAGTGATTCAGCAGTGAATCGCGTACCTGTTCCATCTCGGGACAATCCTCCTTGAGAATTGTTTTCAGCGATGCGACCGGCTCTCCGGCAAGACCGCATGGGACGATGGTATCGAAGCCCGTCAGATCGTTGCAGACATTGAAACTCATGCCGTGAAAAGAGACCCATTTTTTCAGGCGGAAGCCGATGGCGGCCACCTTGCCGGACGTCGTCCATGCGCCGGACTTGCCTTCGCGCCGGAATCCTTCTACGCCATACTCTCCCAGCGTCCGGATCGCGATCTCTTCGAGGTTGTGGAGGTATCCATGTGAATCCGCCTCGTTACCTCCGAGGTATAGGATCGGGTAAAGCACCCACTGACCCGGTCCGTGAAAGGTGACATCGCCGCCGCGCTCGGCATGAAACAGCTCGATGCCCATGGCCGCATATTCCGCTTCGGTCTTCAGGAGATAATTATCCCGCCCGCGATTGCCCAGCGTGACCACCGGCTGGTGCTGAAGAGCCAGCACCGTATCGGGAATCCGATTCTCCTGCCGCGCCTTGAGCAGGCGGTGCTGAATATCCAAACCCTGTTGATAGGGCACCGGATCGCTGAAGTTGACTGACCATGTATTCATCGGTTCAATAAAAAAGGAGGATTTTCATCCTCCTTATCAAGCGAGAAATCAAAGCGGTTTACTCGCTCGGACAAAGCTCTTCATAGGAATCGGCATCGAGCATGTTATCCACATCGGATTCATTGGCAACCTTGATCTTGAAGAGCCAGCCTGCGCCAAAGGCATCCTTGTTGATCAGTTCGGGGCTGTCCTCGAGTTCGCTGTTCACCTCCACCACTTCACCGGCCACAGGCGCATAGACATCGGCAGCGGCTTTGACAGATTCCACCACGGCGGCTTCATCAGCGGCAGCAAATTCAGCACCGACCTCCGGCAGCTCAACGAAGGTCAAATCGGAAAGCTGGTTCTGGGCGAAATCGGTGATGCCCACGGTTGCGATGCCATCCACGAGCGATACCCATTCATGGGTCTTTGAGTAGAACAGATCCTGCGGAACCGACATTGTCTTTCTCCTAGTCTAACAGCTTAAAAAATGGAGGTGCGGACCGGATTCGAACCGGTGTTCATGGATTTGCAATCCAGTGCCTAACCACTTGGCTACCGCACCCTTTTGTCTCCAAAAGCGGCCATCAATGTAATGATGTGCCCATGGCATTCAAATAAAATTAATCAAAAAAACGATGAATTCCCCCAAGCATTTGAAGTGCAGCCTAATGCACATTCAAAATGGCGTTATCAATCAGACGGGTAGTCCCGAATTTCACGGCGACAGCGACGAGCGTCCGGTCTTTAATGATTTCATCCGGAGCGAGTGACTCATCATCGATGAATTCGATATAGTCGATGCACGCCTCGGGCACTTCATTGATCAGCTCAACCATTGCCTGCCGAAGCACTGCTGTGTCAACCACTCCTTTTTGCACCAGCTCCCTTGTTCGACCCAGCGCACGCTGCAGGCACAGCGCATCGTTTCGCTGCGTTGCCGAAAGATACTTATTGCGCGAGCTCATCGCCAAACCATCCGGCTCCCGGACAATCGGTCCCCGTATAATTTCGACCGGAAAATTCAGATCGCGCACCATGCGTTCGATGATGCGCAGCTGCTGGGCATCCTTCTCACCAAAGACAGCCAGATCCGGCTGTACCAGATTGAAAAGCTTTGCCACCACCGTGCAAACCCCGCGAAAATGGCCGGGCCGCGATGCGCCGCACAGCCCGCGGGACAGCAACTCCTCGTCGATCCACACGCTGGCATCGTCCGAATACATGGTTCCGGCCTCCGGATGGAAGATCATATCCACACCCTCCTGCGCACACAGCTTTTCATCCTGCTGAAAATCGCGGGGATAGGCATCCAGATCTTCGGCGGGACCAAACTGACTGGGGTTGACGAATATGCTCACCACCAGCACATCGCATCGTGCACGGGCCAGACGCAGGAGCGATAAATGCCCTTCATGCAGAAAACCCATGGTCGGCACCAGGCCGATGGTGCGCCCTGCACGCTTCAGCTCGAGCGCCCGCCGCTGCATGGCTTCCGGTGTCCGGATTATTTCCATATCAATAGGTTTGTTCGTCGGCCGGAAAGCTGCCGGACTCGACTTCCGATTTATAGGCAGCCAACGCTTTTATGATCAGTGCATTCAGGTCGGCATATTTTTTCACAAATTTCGGGACGGGTTTGCCGCTGATACCGAGCAGATCCGTAAAGACGAGCACCTGGCCGTCGCATCCGGCTCCCGCACCGATCCCGATGGTGGGAATGGTCAGGGCGCTGGAGATCGCCGTCCCAAGTTCGGCCGGCACGCACTCGAGTACAATGGCGAAGGCACCGGCCTGCTCGACGGCCATGGCATCGTCCATCAGTTTGCGCGCCTGCTCCGAGGTTTTGCCCTGCACTTTGTAGCCGCCCGTCTCCTTGATACTCTGCGGCGTCAGGCCGATGTGCCCGAGCACCGGAACACCATTCGCAACCAGCGCCTCAATCAGCGCCGAACGCACCACGCCGCCCTCAATCTTAACCGCATCGGCCTGCGCTTGCTTGATGAAGCGTCCGGCATTTTCCAACCCCATCTCAACGGACGGCTGATACGACATAAACGGCATGTCGGCGATCACCAGTGCATTCTCGACACCGCGAGCTACGGCGGTCGTGTGGTGCAGCATTTCTTCCATACTGACCGGCAGGGTTGTGTCGTAGCCGAGGACCGTCATGCCCAGCGAATCGCCCACCAACACGGCAGGAATATCCGCGCTGTCGACCAAAGAGGCTGTCAGTGCGTCATAGGCCGTGAGCATAGCGATTTTCCGTTCGCCTTTAAGGGCCTTGATTTTTGAGGCAGTCCATTTCATGGGGAATAAAGTTTCCTGGGTTTACCACTTCTCATCGAAGAGGCTCATGCCTTCGTCGGGCGGCAACGAGCGGAGGATTTCGGCAACAGACCGGCTGGATTCGGGCACGATCAGCGCAGGACGAACGTCGCACAGCGGCTGCACCACAAAGCGTCTTTCGGCCCAGCGGGGATGGGGCACTTCCAGTCCCCCGCTGTCAATGACCTGCTCACCGGCATAAATGATATCGACATCGATCGTCCGGGGCGCATTGCGGTCCTCCGTCCGCTCGCGGCCCAGATTGGATTCGATCTTCTCGATGTAGGAGAGCCAGCTCTCCAGCGGAAGCTCGCTTTCCACGATCACCACCGAGTTCAGGTAGATCATATCCTTGAATTCCGGTTTAACGTCAACCGGTGTGGTCTCATAGATCGGCGACTGGTCGACAAAGGTGGTGCGCGGTGCCGAGAGCAGCAGGTTCTTCGCCTGCATCAGCAACCGCTTCCGGTTGTATAGATTGGATCCTAGGCTAAACCCGATCTCCATAATCGACCTCCCCGTCAAAAACTGTTTCAGCGTCCCCCATCAACGTGATTTCCCCCTGATCTGTATCAATTACCAGATCATGGCCGCCGGCGCAATGCACGGTAACGGGCAACTTGATCCACCCGTGTTCCGCGGCAAGTACAGCCACCGCCGCCGCTCCGGTTCCGCAGGCCAGCGTTTCGGCTTCGACTCCACGTTCGTAGGTGCGCATGGTCAATGACCCATCCGGCTCCACTATGGCAAAATTGGCGTTCGTGCCCGCCGGAGCAAATTGTTTGTGCTGCCGAATGGCCCGCCCGCAGCGCATCAGATCCACTCCCGAAACATCATCCACCCAAACCACCGCATGCGGCACACCGGTGTCTACAGAATCGACGGTCCTATCCAAACCCATTGCCAAATCCAGCTTGAGATCCGTCGGGGTTGTAAGCGTTACACGAACTTGCTCTCCCAGCACTTCGGCATGCACCAGGCCGGCGCCGGTTTCAATCATCATCACGGCCGGCGCATAACCGATTTCAAACGCCATCCGCGCCACACAGCGTGCGCCATTGCCGCACATCGCCTGCTCGCCGCCATCGGG
>JABDQT010000126.1 GCA_013042165.1 Kiritimatiellales bacterium
TTCCGGTAATCAATGCGCTGACGGACGACAGCCACGCCTGTCAGATTCTGGCGGACCTTCAGGCTATCGAGGAAAAGAAGGGACGGCTTGCCGGACTCAAACTGGCTTATCTCGGCGACGGGTTCAACAATGTGACCCATTCGCTGATGTTCGGCGGCACCAAGATGGGTATGCATGTCAGTGTGGGTTCTCCGGCAGGCGATGAGTATTCGCCGCGTGCTGATGTTGTGGCGGACTGCACCCGTTATGCGGCCGAATCCGGCGGGTCGGTTGCGGTGTCCGATGATCCTGTGGCAGCCATCAAGGATGCCGATGTCGTGTATACCGACTCGTGGATGAGCTATCATATTCCGAAGGAGCAGGAGGAGGAGCGCATCGCCAAGTTCATGCCGTATCAGGTGAACAGTGGGCTGATGGCACACGCCAAACCCGATGCCATTTTCATGAACTGCCTGCCGGCGATCCGCGGATGCGAGCAGACGGCCGAGGTGATTGATGGGCCGCAGTCGATCGTCTTCGATGAGGCCGAAAACCGGCTTCATGCCCAGAAGGCAGTCATTTTGACGCTTTGCGGTGCGGCCTGAGGCATTCAGAACGATGAAGCTCTGCAATTTTGACGCCTTTATTCTGGACCTTGACGGCACCCTGATTGATTCCGGTAAATACCATGCACAGGCGTTTGCCGACGCCGTGCTCGAACAGAGCGGCTACCTGCTGGACCCCGGCGAGTATCACGAATTTTTTGGCAAGCACAGTACCTGGTTTGCAGAGATTCTTAACGATCGGCACGGCCTGCAGCTTGAACCGGAAAAGGTGCGTGAGCGAAAGCGTGAGCGGATTCAGGAAAACTTTGTTGCCGAACTCTTTTGCGGCGCGCGGGAGTTTCTTGATTTCTGGCATGGCAAGAAGCCCATGGCACTGGCGAGTAATTCCCCGCTGAGTTTTGTTCAGCCCGCATTGGAAGAGGCGGATGTAATGAAATATTTCGACTGCATCACCACGGCGGACCATGTATCCCGACGGAAGCCCGATCCCGAGATGATCGAGGTTACGATTCAGCAGCTGCAGGTCGATCCGCTCAAAACGCTGGTGTTCGAAGATCAGGTAATCGGTATCGAGGCGGCCCGGGCTGCAGGTGCGCAGGTGGTGGCCGTCGATAACGGGCAGCTCGTGGAATTTCCGGTTGATATTGCCGTACACACCTGGGCTGAACTACTCGCTTTCTCGGAGTCGCCGTAGTGGATCCGCAACTGCTGATTTTTGATCTCGATGGAACGCTTATCGACTCCCGCGCCGATCTGGCCGCGGGGGTGAACCACATGCGCCGCCACTACGATCTCGAACCGTTGCCTCTGGATGTCGTGAGCGGCTATATCGGCAATGGCGTGCGCTTGCTGGTGGAACGAGCACTGCAGGGCGCGGACGTGGATGTCGATGAGGCGCTGCAGATCAACAAGGAGTACTACTATTCACATCTGACGGTGCATACCGCTCTGTACAAGGGTGTGGCTGAAGGAATTTGCAGACTGAAGGATGCCGGGCACAAGCTTGCGCTGCTCACCAACAAGCCCGGTGATCCGAGCCGTGAAATCCTCACTCACTTCGGCCTGGCCGATTCCTTTGTCGCGATCATCGGCGGCGGGGATATCGAAAATTTAAAGCCGGAGCCGGATGGTGCCTTCCGCTGCATGGAGCTTTCTGGCATGGACGCAGGCCATACCTGGATGGTGGGCGACCACTACACGGATCTGGCCGTGGCGGAAAATGCGGGGATTCGGAGCGTTTTTGTCCAATATGGTTTCGGGGAGGAGCAGGGCTATAAAGCGGATGCATATTTTGCTTCGTTTTCGGAGTTGGTCGGGTACTTTGTCTGAGCCATGAAAACCTACCTTTCCGAAATTTTCAGCTCAGTGCAGGGCGAGGGTCCGTATGTCGGCGAACGCCATCTGTTTGTCCGCTTCTGCGGTTGCCACCGCGCGTGCGTTTTTTGCGATACCAATACCGAACGCACCGAAACCGTGCTGATTGAAAAGGACCCGGGTTCGGGAGCTTTCGATCAGATTCCGAATCCGCTGACCGTGGAGCAGATCATGGAACTGGTTCGGGAGGTCGACTCTAAAAAGACCAACCGGCGGGTTTCGCTGACCGGCGGCGCGCCGTTGCTTCAGGCGCATTATCTGCGCGAACTGTTGCCGTTGCTGTGCGGCGACGATCACAGCATCTATCTGGAGACGGCCGGCGACCTGCCGCAGCAGCTGAAGTCGATCATCGAATGGATCGATATCGTGGCCATGGATGTCAAGCTCTCGAGCGTGACGCATGAGAAGAACACCTTTCCGGCCCATTGGCAGTTTCTCAAAACCTGCCGCGACTTTGATGTGGAGGTTTTTACCAAGCTCGTGCTTTCGGCTGAAACGCATGAGGGGGAGCTGATGGAAGCGGTCAAGGGGATCAAGAAGGCCGGGGGCGAGGATACGCTTATTGTGATCCAGCCCATGACCAAGGCCGAAAAAACCGATGCCGTTCCTACCGGTGCACAGCTGCTGCGCTGGCAGGATAAGGTGGCGGGCGTAATGCCGAATGTACGGGTTATTCCCCAGACCCATAAGATGATGGAAATGCTTTGAAGATAATGGATGTGCAGCAAAAAAAGAAAGCGGTTGTCCTGCTGAGCGGCGGGTTGGATTCCGCTACTGCGATGGCCATGGCGCAGGCCGAGGGTTTTGAAATCCATGCTATGTCGTTCAACTATGGTCAGCGACATGCGGTGGAACTCGAGTGCGCTGCGGAGCAGGCCGCCCAGATGGCGGTGGAACACCGGGTGGTGGAGATTGATCTGCGCGCGTTTGGCGGTTCCGCGCTTACCGACGACATTGATGTGCCGAAGCATGAAGATGTGGAGGAACTAAGCAGCGACATTCCCGTCACCTATGTTCCTGCACGCAACACGGTTTTTCTGTCCTATGCGCTCGCATGGGCGGAGGTACTCCATGCCAATGATATCTTTGTCGGGGTCAACGCCCTAGATTATAGCGGCTATCCTGACTGCCGGCCGGAGTTCATTGCCGCTTTCGAAGCTGTGGCGAACCTCGCCACGGTTGCCGGTGTGAGCGGGCATAAGCTGACCGTTCATGCGCCGCTGATCGATCTGTCCAAGGCTGAAATTATTAAACGCGGGCTGGACTTGGGGGTTGATTACGCTAAAACGACGAGCTGTTACGACCCTGCGCCGGACGGGCGCGCCTGCGGCCATTGCGATTCATGTCTGCTCCGGAAAAAAGGATTCCGTGAGATTGGCGAAGTTGATCCACGGGGATATGTGTAGATGTAGTGCGTATTTCGTACTACGTATTGCTTGACCATCGGCAGGACTCAACTAACTTTCAATACGCAATACGCAATACGCAATACGCAATACGCGATCAGGAATACGACCCATGCCGAAAATGCGAATCTATAAAGAGTTCAAGTTTGATTCAGCGCACTGGTTGCCGAACGTGCCGCCGACACACAAATGCGCCAACATGCACGGGCATACCTATACCATTGAAATCCATGTGGAAGACGAGCTTCATCCCGAGCTGGGCTGGGTACTCGATTACAATGATCTCAGAAATATTGTGGAGCCGCTGGTGGTCATGCTTGATCACAAGGTGCTCAACGAAATCCCCGGGCTGGAAAATCCCACGGCCGAGCACATAGCCCTTTGGCTCTGGCGAAAGATCCAGCCTGATCTGCCACAGCTCGCGCAGGTGGTGGTGAAGGAGAATCCTTCCAACGTCTGCATCTATTGCGGCGGGTAGGGACGGCTGTCCCAGCCGTCCGTGGCGCTCTAGGGACAGAGCGCCCTGCCAGATTCACGCTTCCGTCGAGTCGATCTTCACCGAAGAGGTGATCCCGCCGCGGGCCGTGAAGTCGCCGTTGACCACCAAACGCTTGGGAGCAAGCTGCTCGATCAGGTCGCTGTAGATACGGTTGACGATTTCCTCGTAAAACGTGCCGGTCTGGCGGAACGAGAAGAGGTAGAGCTTAAGCGACTTGCTCTCTACGCACCGTTCGCCGGGAATATATTCAATGGTGATGGTCGCGAAGTCCGGCTGACCCGTGATGGGGCAAAGCGAGGTAAATTCGGAAGTCTGGAAGGTAATCCAATAGTTCCGCTGCCGGTTCGCGTTTTCAAAGGTTTCCAGCCGGGCGTCATCCGGCGAGTTAGGGTAGCGGGTTTCGCCTTTCTTCAGCAAGGTCAGTTCGCTCAGTTTTTTTTCGTCAGTCATGATTCATCCACGGTGTTCAAGGTTATGCGCGTATCATATCCCGCTTGCGAAAATGGGCAAGCGTATAGATTTCATGGAAACTTTGGAGTCACGGAAACAATAACGATCGTAATGTTTTCCGTGACGATAGCGGTGATTGGATTGGGCCGAAGGGTCTCGGTAAGATAAACGCTTTGCAAGATTGACCGGGCAGTAGGGTTTCGTTCTACTCGTTGCGGTTTAGAGAGGTCTGGATGTTCAATAGCGAACCGAAAAACATAGGCAGCATGGTGGGTTTAACCCCATCGGTTAAATTTCTTCTGATCCTGAATTTGGCGGTTTATCTGCTGGAGGTACTCCTTCGAGTCCCGATCTCGAACTGGTTTGCGCTTCCCGCACTCTGGTGGCAATCGTTCTCATTCGGGCAGCTGTTCACCTACATGTTTGTCCATGCCAGCGGGATGCATATTTTTGTCAACATGCTGGGTTTGTTCTTTATCGGTCCAACCGTCGAACGCTCGATTGGCTCGTACCGCTTTTTCATCCTCTACTATGCCAGCGGTATTCTGGGCGGTCTGGGTTGGTCGCTGCTGGCTCAACCCGGAACCTACTGCGTGGGCGCCTCGGGTGCGGTGATGGGCATGCTCGGCGCTTTTGCCGCACTCTATCCCAATGCCCGTCTCTTGCTGTGGTTTGTGGTTCCCATCCGGGCCTGGGTGCTGGTGCTGATTCTGGCCATCTGGGAACTGCACGAAATCATAGGAAAGCCAACTATCGGTGGCATTGCCAACGCAGCCCATTTGATGGGAGGGATTGCCGGATTTTGCTATGCGATGTCGCTGAAGCATCCCCACCTGCTGAGTCGCCTGATTGAAAAACTTCCGGGCGTGAAAAAGCCGAAACCACGCTCCCGTCCGGCCGATAAAGGGCCGACCCTCTCGAAAAACGAGGTGGACCACATTCTCGATAAAATCGGACGCGAAGGCATGGGCGCGCTGACGCCGCGTGAGCGGGAAATGCTCAAACGCGCAACAAGAGGGTAGATGGTTATTGGCTCATAGAGCCAACGCTACAACGTTGTAGTGTCGGCTCTATGAGCCGATTTAATCAGCATTCTTCAGCTTCTTGATCTGATCGCGCAGCACGGCGGCGCGTTCGAATTCCAGGGCATCGGCGGCCTCAAGCATTTCCTGCTCAAGCTGATGAAGGGTCTCGCTGACGCTGTATTCCATACCGTCTTCGGCCACGGCCAGCTCCACGGTTTCTTCGGCGGTTTCGTAGATCGTTTTAAGGCTGTCCTGAATATCCTTTTTGATCGCCTGCGGTACAATGCCATGTTCCTTGTTATAGGCGGTCTGCTTCTCGCGGCGGTGATCGCATTTGTCGAGCATGCGCTGCATGGAGTCGGTGATCTTCTCGGCAT
>JABDQT010000129.1 GCA_013042165.1 Kiritimatiellales bacterium
GGCTTGGGAAAGCAGTTTTTCATCCCCGAGGATATCATCCCGAACGGCCATGAAGTTTTTGTGCGGGGTAATACCACGCTGTGACATCTGTTCATGAATAAGCTTCAGGGTCTGTTCGAGGACATTCTTCAGCTTCATCGGAACCAGATGGGGCCTGGTCGGCTTCGAAAAGCGAAGCAATTCATTCACCTTGTCGTCGATGCGAGCCACTTCGTGTGCGACGAGCGTGGAAAAATCCTTCCTGAAATCCGGATCGGCGAAACGTTGGGGAAGCAGCTGGGTGAAGGTTTTGATCGTGACTAGTGGATTCTTGATCTCATGGGCCATGCCGGCTGCCAAGGTACCAACGCTGGAAAGCTGGTCGGAGCGTCGCACCTGTTCCTCCAGAGCCTTAAGCTCCGTCATGTCGGTGAAGACCAGCAAGGCCCCCATGGGTTTTTCATCGTGCCCGAACAGGAAGGTGGTGCCGAGCCGGATGCTTTTACTGCTCTCTTCGTTCCCATCGGCATGCAGCACCGCTTCAATATTCCGGGTGCCAGTCCGTTTTTCAAGGGCGTCATCCAACGCGCGGCCAATCGCTTCCGGTAAAACATCAATCGGGTGGTCCATGGCATCGGTTTCCGCCAAACCGGTAATACGTTGTGCCTCGTTATTGAACAGGGTAATTTCCCGCTCAGGATTAGCCACGATGACGCCGCTGACCAGCTGATCCAGCATGATCTCGTTGCGAATCTTGCTATCCTGTACCTCGGTATAAAGGCGCGCATTTTCAAGCGCCACCGCAAACTGATTGCAGAGAATCTGAAGCGCATCCTGCTCGGTTTTGTCGTAGATCCGGCCTCCGCGGCGCTGTCCGAAGAGCGCCACACCGCAGAGATCATTCTTTGTAAAAATACCCGCAGCAAGACTGGCACCTAGACTGTCGAACTCAAGGCTGGCCTGGGTGGTTCTTTTCGTCTGCCGGAGACGGATTAGAGCTTCTTTACTTATCGACTCCTTTGTTTCCGCAATGATTTCCGAAAATGCCGGAGACGAGGATATGGAGGAGGGGAGCTCCATGCCGCTGGGATAATGCTGCACGTATCCCGCACCTTCCAACAAAAGAACTCTCATATCATCCGCTCCGAGAGCGGCCATAAGTAGTTCCGAAAAGCGCTTAAGCAACGCATCGATCGTCGAAACAGACTGAAAAATTTCCCCGGCTTTTTTCATGGTGGAGGGGATATCCATCATGTGGGTACTGACCAGCTGGTCAGCCACTCGTTGAAAGCGGCCATGCATAGGGGCCATGGAAAAAACAACGATCAGCGTTGCGATGATATGAGCAGGAAGAAGAGTGGCTACGGAGAGCTCGCGAAGCACATACGAAAAGCAAAACCAGCTGATGAGATAAAGGAACGTCAAATAACAGGAGAGCAATGCGTAGGCGGTCGCTTTTCTCAGAATGACGGCCACCGCAAGAATGCGATGCACGGAAATTCCGTAGGCCACGATGAGGGCAAGCGCCAGTACGCTTGCTGCATGCGCGATTGGCACGGGCGTTGAGGTCTTGATGACCAAGGCGAAAATCGTGCCAAACGAAAGGCCGACCACCAATCCACAGACACATGCAAAACCCAGAAAATCAAGTTCCGTGCGTTGGGCTCCTGTCAACTGGCGCCGATCCCGGTACAGGGTAACAGCGAAAACAATAATCGTGACAACGAAATAAAGGTTGAACAGCACATAGGGCGGCCCGTACTCCGGAGTGGCCAGGCCGGGAGAGCCATCGGTGGATGGGAATTCAATGGACTGGATGAATGCCGGAATAAAGCAGGTTGCAATGACGAGCGCGTTGCACGAAATCTGAACAAAAGCCCTCTTAAGAATGAATGCCCATAATGCATCCTGATACTTGATGGATAGTCGCAGGAGCTGAAAGGTGGTTGGGATGCAGGCGGAGAGGGCGTAAGCCAGCCTGATGGCATGGTGCGCCTGCGCGACAGTGGTTGAGCCGATAATATAAAGGTTACAGAGCAACCAGAGAAACATGCACGTCGATGCAATCAGGAATGCCTGATTAACCTTGCGGTGACGATTCGTAAAAAACACCGCAATGCCTAACCCGCAGGAAGTGACAATCGCGGCAGATATAAATAAAGTTACGATCATCATTTTAGTTAAACGCCTTTAAGACCATTGAGCTGTTGACCCCTCCCACTCCACGACTGTTAATCATAGCCCTATCCGCTTTAAACCGTCTAGGTGCACCATAAATATGATCAACACGACATAATGGATCGGGAACATCCAAATTCGTTGTTTGGGGAATAAGTTCGTTCGCAAAAGATAACACCGTCGACACAATTTGCATCACGCTTCCTCCCGCGAGGGGATTGCCCGTTGCTCCTTTTATCGATGTGACAGGAATTCTGTTTGCATGAGTGCCAAATACCCTGTTTATCGCTTCAGTTTCGATCTGATCCAGTTGGACACTGCTGGATCCGTGCGCATTGATATACGAAATATCTTCAGGCATGCAGTTGGCGTTCATAAGTGCTCTCGACATGCTCAACTCATAGCCATGGCATTCCATTCCTTCATAATCAGCCGTCGTGTTGTATCCCAGCACTTCGGCATAAACAGGAGCGCCTCGTTCAAGCGCATGTTCGAGGCTCTCCAGAATGACAACTCCTGCACCTTCGCCTAAATATCCGCCCGTTCTTGACAAATCAAACGGCCGGCAGGCGGCTGCAGGGTTGTTGTTGTTCGTGGAAAGCAATCCGGCATACCCAAGTCCGGTTACAACAGAGGGTATAACGCCCGCATCGGAACCCCCGGCAATTGCAATTTCAAACCGGCCATCCTGAATGGCCGCAGCGGCTGATGCGATTGCGTCAAGCCCCGCAGAACAGCTGTTGGAAATAGTTCCAATTTGAGTAGGAATGCCCAGATAGCTGGAAATGATACTGGCCGTTTTAATGTGGAGGCAGGTCGAAACATACAGAAGCCCCTTGTTTAAACCATTGGATTCAATCCTGCGGTTATGAGTCTCAACCAAATCCAGACCAGACAGTGTGGACCCCATCGTAATGAGAACCGGATCAGACTTGGACAGGAGTGTTTCGTTTGCGTTTGCATCTTCGATCGCCAGTTTTGCCGCCGCTACAGACAGTAGAGAGCTTCTGCTCTCCCTTTTTGGCTTATGGCGACGCTCAACAAAGTCGAGGGGATCAAAGTTTTTTATTTCTCCCGCACACTGCCAGGGAAGCTCGCGCGCATCAAAATTGGTGATGGGGCCGATGCCGGATTCGCCGGCGAGGAGGGAGTTCCAGAAGGCTTCCTTGCCGATGCCGTTGGCGGCGAGAACACCGAGTCCGGTTATGACTACTCTGTTTCTGCCGATCACGCGTTCAATCCCCCCTGGCCAATCCGGCTGCGATCCTTAAATGAATCCGAAAAGTATATATGACAATTCAACAGGTATTCCCTGTACAATTTTGTACAGAGTAAATGTCAATATGTTGTATAGATCAAGATTTATTATACAACCTGTAGACAAAAATGTTAATGACAAGTGGCACGGGTGTTGCTAAAAGTATGCGACTTAGTATTAATCACTAGACGCAAAGGGGATAAAAATATGAAAAATAAGAGCCGGAGTTCAGTTACACGCTTGAGTCTGTGTTTGGTTGCCGTCGGCATGACGGCATCGGTTTTCGGTGATGGCTACAGAAACCCGCCGCCCACAGCGGAAGGGATCGGTAAATCGGGTGTGAATAGCGTATTTGTCGATGACGCATCGGCAATCTCGTATAACCCCGCCAATCTCGCATTGCAGACGAATGATTCCCTCGTTGTGGCTGTGACATTTGCGCGAACTGAAAACACATATAAGCCTCCCATTCCTGGAGCTAGTTATGAGTCGGATGGCGACTGGAACATACTGCCGAACATTTATTATTCTCAACAGGCGGGTGACCAAGGGCTTGCTTTTGGCCTTGGAATTACAACGCCCTTCGGTCAGGGACTGTCATGGAAAAAATCTGATTTCGCACCTTCAGTTGGCGTAGTAGCTCCGCTTAGTCCTGTTGTACCATACGAAGCAAGCATTATGCTTATTGACTTAAATCCAACAGTAGCGCTCAAGCTTAATGAGTCCGTTTATCTGGGGGCTGGACTAAATGTTTATTATTCGAAATTGGAATTGAAAACGTTGCTTGATGCCGCCGTACTACCCTTTCCGCTTCCTCCAGGTGTTTATGATTCAAAAGGTGATGCTGATGGCTGGGGTATGGGTGGTAATATTGGTTTAACATGGTTGCCAGCTGATAATCAGCGGCTTACATTTACTTATCGAAGTCGTTTTGATGTGGATTATGAAGGCGACTTTGAGGTTGAAGGCGTGGATGCGGGTGATTTTGAAGCGACTGTTAAATATCCGAACATATTCGGCATTGGCTATGGAATTCAGTTAACCGATACCGTACAGGTGGAAGCTCTTTTGGAATGGTTGCAATGGTCAGTGAATGACACCCAATCTTTAGTCGCAGGGGGTATTGCCAATCCGCAAATAAACAACTGGGATGATACTGTTACCGTTGGTGTGGGCGGCAGCTGGAATATTTCAGACACATTGATTG
>JABDQT010000135.1 GCA_013042165.1 Kiritimatiellales bacterium
AATGGATGTGAAGATTAAGCGCGCTTTGCTCAGTGTGTCCGACAAGGCCGGAATTATTGATTTTGCAAGGAATCTGCAGGAAATGGGTGTGGAACTGCTTTCCACAGGCGGGACGGCCCGCGCCATACGCGAAGCCGGTGTTCCGGTCAAGGATGTCTCCGAATTTACCGGGTTTCCCGAGATGCTCGACGGCCGTGTGAAAACGCTCACCCCGCAGGTCCATGCCGGCATCCTCTACATGCGCGACAACGAGGAGCATGTTAAAACCATGGAGGAATTCGAGCTGGGTCAGATCGATCTGGTCTGCGTCAATCTCTACCCCTTCGAGGAGACGATTGCCCGGGAGGGGGTCACCCTGCCGGAAGCCATTGAGCAGATCGATATCGGCGGGCCGACCATGATCCGCTCCGCCGCCAAGAACATGAAGTTTGTCACGGTCGTGACCGACCCGGCGGACTATGCCCAGGTGATTAACGAAATGAAGGCCAACGACGGCGCCACAACCGAAGACTTCCGTTTTATTCTGGGCCAAAAGGTCTATGCCCGAGCCGCCGAATACAACGCGGCCATCGCCACCTACCTGGCCGAGCAGGTGGCCGAACAAAAACTGGCGAAACCGTTCGTGAAAGCCTATTCCGACGGCACGGAACTGCGTTACGGCGAAAACTCGCATCAGAAGGCATGGCTTTACCAGGATGCCGATTCACGCGAAGCATCCATTGCGCTGACCGAAGTGCTGCACGGCAAGGAAATGAGCTACAATAATTATGTGGATGGCGATGGCGCCCTCGAAGCCGTCAAGGATCTGTCCGGCAAGCCGGGTGTGGCCGTCATCAAGCACACCAACCCGTGCGGGTATGCCACCGGCGAAACCCTGGCCGAGGCCTTCGAGGCCGCGTGGGCCGGAGATCCGGTCTCCGCCTTCGGTTCCGTGATCGCCGTAACCCAGATGGTTGATCTCGAAACCGCAGCGTGTCTCGACGGACGCTTTATCGAAGCCATCATCGCCCCCGGTTATGCCGAGGATGCGCTTGAGCACCTCATGAAAAAGAAAAACCTGCGCATTCTGAAACTCAACAAACCGATGGGCAAGGCACTGGCGCAACGCATGGTCAAGCAGATCAACGGTGGACTGCTCGTGCAGGACGTTGATGTCGAAATCATTGAAAAATGGGAGGTGCCCACCAAGGTGCCGTTCGAGGAGTCGAAGAAGGAACTCGCGCTCTTCGGGATCGCCGCGGCCAAGCACACCAAGTCGAATGCCATCGTGCTGGTACAGGAATACAAGCCGGGTCAGTTCCGGGTGCTGGGCATGGGAGCCGGTCAGCCCAACCGGGTCGACGCCCTGCGCAAGCTTTCCGTCACCAAGGCCATTGAAAACCTCAAGACCGAAAACCCGGACATCACCGACGAGGAAATCCAGCAGGTGATCGGTGAATGTGTATTTGTCTCGGAAGCGTTCTTCCCGTTTGCGGATAGTATCGATGCGGCCAACGAGATGGGCGCGAAGTTTATCGTCCAGCCGGGCGGATCGATCCGCGATGACGAAGTCATCAACGCCTGCAATAAGTACGGCATCGCCATGGCACTCACTAACATGAGGCATTTTAAGCATTAAAATGTTTCCCCGATCCTTCGGGGCGCCACTTCAAACACTAATATCGGCCGCTTTCGGAGTGTATACTTCGTCATGGAGAATTCGCGGTGCTTCAGCACAGCTTCATTCTCCACGACTTGCCTCCACACCAAAACCAACCGATATTGAGTATCTATGAAGCCCGCTCACCGAGCGGGCTTTTGTGTTTCCAAGAGGTAGAGACGGATCGCCGAGCCGTCCGTCAACCACCTTTGGCAAACGTACGAAGTGAATGCATCTGCGTAATCTGCAGGCAAATGCTTTTTCAGCTTCTGCTTGCATCTGGTTTAAATACCCGTATAGATGCCCCTTCGTTTTTGCGGAACCAACGATATCGAGTTCCGTTCATTCGGGGTCAGACTCTTGCGATGGGCGCGGGATCAGTGCCCTGCAAGCTGGAGAGACGGTGTCCACATCGTCCGTTCCAGCGTGAGAGGACCATATGAAATTCACCGACATGGGGCTGAGCCACGATACGCTTAAATCGATCCAGACTCTTGGATTTGAAACCCCGACCCCGATTCAGGAACAGGCCATACCGATCCTGCTGGAAGGCAAGCAGGATTTTATCGGGCTGGCTTCGACCGGCACCGGTAAAACCGCGGCCTTCGGCCTGGCGATGCTTGAGCTGGTTTATCCGGATGCTGAGTATCCGCAGGGTGTAATTCTTTCGCCGACCCGAGAACTGTGCTTGCAGATTGCGGAAGACCTGAAGAAGTTTTCCCGACATCGGCACCAGCTCAAGGTGACGGCCGTTTATGG
>JABDQT010000137.1 GCA_013042165.1 Kiritimatiellales bacterium
CCATAAACACATGGGGATCAAATGCAAGATTAACGGTTTCATTTTTACCATCTTCGCCCGCAACGGCGATGGGATATTCACCGGGCTCATGACGGCTGAGGGCATCGAGTACCCCGGGCACAGCCACCGGTATGCCGGCACCCATGATGACCACGGACACGCCCGCAAGCAGCGCACCGTAGATGGAGGGCAGGTGGGGCAGCTGGATTTTTTCGAGATAATTGATTCCGACCGGATGCGTGTGCCCTTCCCTCGCCAGGAAAACCTCTACAAAGTTGCCGACGATGCAAATCTCTTGCGGTGCTGCATGGCCATCAAGCGTGGGCATGGGAAGCCACCGAAAAGGTTTATTCCTGGGCAACCCTTCAGGAAGAAAGAAGGTGTCGAGAACGCGTTCGGCCATACGCGCAAAAGGAAAATGCTCCAGGGCACGGCGGACGTGCCCGCCGGGGTCACCAGCCTGCAGCCGACGGGTTACGACCACATCAAGCGCTGTACCGGATACAACACCCAGCTGACCGAGCCTTGAAACCGCACGGGCGAGGCGCCAGTCCGAAATTCCGAAACCCATCCCGCCCTGAATAATTTTTGGAGGTGCAATATGCATCAGTACGAATATGAGCGATGACTAGGGGAATAACTACAACAATCTCTTATTAAAGAGATCTGCAACATGCTCTTCCAAAAAATAAGCTGGAACCGCGAGCTTTTTTCTAAGCACCCAGCATGGCAGAGGCCTTGGCTTTTTTGTCGTACTGGCGGAATGATTGGGTTATTGCTAAACAATCGATGGAAGCGCCAAAGGCACAAGCATTACTGCACCGGCCCATGCAATCACTTGTCCGATTGCGCGCTCGGTAAATCATTTTTTGAGACGAAAAAAGGTCGGCTTCTTGAAGCGGTCATTCAAACTGGGGTACATGGCATGATGAATCTGGATAACGAGCAGAAACCCTTCCGCTGGGGCATCATGGGATGCGGTCGGATTGCCGTAAAATTTTTCACCGCGCTCAGCCACACTGGAGAAGGACTTGTGGTGGCTGCGGCATCAAAATCGATGCACCGTGCCAACCGCTTGCAGCGGAAAACCGGCATCGAGACCATCTACAGCTCCTACGAGGCGATGCTCGACAGTGACGAGCTGGATGCCGTCTACATCGCCAATACCCATAATGCCCATGCCGATTCCGCCCTGCTCTGTCTTGAGCGCGGTATTCCGGTTCTGATTGAAAAACCTATTACGCAAAACGCGAAGCAGACGGAACGCATTATTGCCGCGGCACGGGCAAACAACACCTTTGCGATGGAGGCGATGTGGACGCGCTTCAATCCGGCCGTGATTAAACTGCAGGACGTATTGGCCGCAGGAACCATCGGCGAAGTCCGTTCCCTCGAAGCCGAGTTCTGCGTCCGCATGAACCCGCTCAACCCGAAGATGAGGCCGTGGAACCGGATGTGTTCCCCCCGACTCGCCGGCGGCGCCCTGCTCGATCTCGGCGTCTACCCCATCGTATTCGCGCGCATGGTTTTCGGCCAGGCCCCGGCTTCAATTTCCAGCTCGGCCGACATGGCATGGACCGGCGTGGACAAGTCCTCTCAGTACACCTTTGAATATTCGAACGGAGCACGGGCGCAGATGCAGACATCGTTTGTCAAAGAGCGTCCGCGCATAATGGTGATTACCGGGACAACGGGCAGCATCCACATGACCGGCTTCCACGGCTCAGACCGCTTCATCATCAGACGGGACGGCCGGCCGGAAGAGGTGGTACAGTGCGATCCCTCCGGATTTGAGCATGAAATCCGCGAAGTCCACCGCTGTCTGAAGGCTGGATTGACTGAAAGCCCGTCCATGCCACTGGCTGAAACCCTCGAGACGATGCAGACCCTTGATGCCATCCGCGCTCAATGGGGCATGAAATATCCCGGCGAATAATCAGGCAGGAATACCGCTGTGAAAGCGAAACTGCTCGTCGGGCGATTCAATGGCGGCGCGCTCAATCTTGCCGAACCAGGTGATGCGATCGCCGATTGGCTCGCCGGCATATGCGTCGGCGAGCGTCAGATAGTCCTTGAAGTGGCGCGCCTCGGACTTGAGCAAGGAGCCATAGAACACCGAGAGTTCCTCGTCGACATGCGGCGCAAGCGAAGCAAAGCGCTCGCAGGAACGCGCTTCAATGTATGCCCCGACAATCAATGTATCGACCAGGTTCCCCGGTTCCTTTTTCCGCACCTCGGCGTTGAGCCGGCCGGCATAACGGGAGGGCTTTAGGATCCTGTAGGTATAACCGCGCTTGATAATCAGCTCATGCACCTTCTCAAAATGGCGAAGCTCCTCGCGGGCCAGCTTCGACATCTTCGATAAAAGATCAGGCTTATCGGGGCAGCGAAACATCAGCCCGAGCGCAGTACGTGCGGCGCATTGCTCCAGATAGCAATGGTTCAGCAGAAGAACCTCTTCCTGGTCCATTGCCTCGTCAATCCAGGCCGGCGGTGTGCGACACGGAAGAAAATCGAGCAATACGTCCAAATCAGCCTGACTGACCAGTTCCATCATGATTCTCCAAGGTTTGTTAAAAAATGGCCTGCACTGCTGTCGAATATTAAACCATCGGCAACGCAAAGATTATTACCATGTCGATCAGGGCCTGTTAAGCCATCTTATGAAGCGCTTGATTCCGAAGGATTGACGCGTGCATGTAAAACGTTGCAGTCCAAGTGGCTGATTATCCCAATCATATAAAAATAGTATAATTTACTACTCCAGATGCCTGCTGTCAACGCCGGATATGGCACAATTCCTGCTTTACCTTAAACAGTAAATCTATATATTAACGTACGGTGAAATTATGACGACAAGACAACGAAGCATGGCAGCAGAAGTTCTTAAGGCGCTGGCCCACCCTATCCGCCTGGGTGTGCTTGAGGCGCTGTCCACGGGCGAGCGGACGGTTACGGAGCTCTACGAAGAGCTCGGATGCAGCCAGTCCATGATGTCCCAGCAAATCAAAACCCTCTGCCAGCAGAAGCTGATCACCATACGCAAGGAAGGCATTCAGAAATATTGCGCCCTCAGCAATCGCGACTTTCTCGATGTGTTCACTTGCATGGACGGCCATCTGCGCAAATATCTGAACTTCCAGGAATAGAACCCGGGCACACCGCTCGAAAACGATCTCCTGCAATAGGCGTGTCATCCGACGATTCGCACCTATTGCTGTTTAATAGTCAATCCCGCGCACAGCCTCCTCCCCTGTGACACCTTCATCCGTTTAGGCTGGACTTTTTATGAAAACATTTTAATATTAAAAATATTAACAGTTGAGGTGCTTTATGACTACATCCGAACGAGCTGCAGCCGCCGAAGTGCTCAAAGCCATCGCGCATCCTGTGCGCCTGGGCGTGATTGAAATTCTGGCTCAGGGCGAGCGAACGGTCACTGCATTGTATGAAGAACTGAAGTGCAGCCAGTCGATGATGTCGCACCAACTGAAGACGCTTTCCCAACAGAAGCTGGTCACGATCCGCAAAGAGGGTACTCAGAAATACTGCAGCCTGGCGAATACTGAATTTATCAAGGTCTTCAGCTGTATGCAGAACCATCTTCGAAACTTCCTTAACTTCAAAGAGTGATTTTCAGAAGCAATGGATTGCTGACGGCTAAGAAAACCTGTGGCTTGCACGCAATTGCAACCCGGAAATATTCCGGAACGGGCAACTCGGGAAATCCGCTTTAAGACAAGGAACAGCAAATCTTTTTAACCAGGAGGAACATATGAAGCCGCTTATATCAGGAGCTGTATTCGGAGCCGCACTGGCTGTGGTGGGTAGTGCATGGGTGATGCCGAAACTGATGGTCAAAGAAAAAGCGAGCCCCATGGGCTATGAAGAAACCATTGCCCACATTCAAAATAATGTGACGAATGCGGGCTGGAAGGTGTCAGCACTCATGAGATTGGACAAGACACTCGCCAAGGAAGGAAAAACCGTGTTGCCCGTTGCTTCGTTTAAAATCTGCCAGCCCGATCATGCTGAACAGGTGTTGCTCGACGATAAGGCGCGTTCGCTTTCCGTGATGATGCCCTGCTCCATTGCCGTGTATGAGAAGGCGGATGGAAAAACCTACATCTCGACGATGAACGCGGCCCTGATGGGTCGGATGTTTGGAGGCACGGCGCAGAAGGTGATGGGAGGACCGGTTGCCCGCGAAACGGCCTCATTTATTGAATTCAACTAGAAAGGGTCACATGTCGCTAAGAAAAATTACATCGCTCACCACACTGATGTCTTTCATTTTGCTGATCATAACCAGCATCATTCTATACATCACACCGCAGGGTAAAATCGCGTTCTGGGCCAACTGGGATTGCTGGGGTCTCGGGAAGGAGCAATGGGGCGCACTGCATACCAATCTGGGCTTTCTCTTCCTGATTGCAGGTATCATCCATACGGTGCTCAACTGGAAGCCGATCGTGGCCTATATGAAGAATCAGGCTAAACAACTCAAGGTTTTCACAACCGACTTCAATATATCTCTGGTCATTACGCTCGTCATTACCGTGATGACGCTGTTCAGCCTTCCACCGGTTAACGCAATCCAGACCTTCGGCGAGTCGCTCAAAGAAGCCGCTGCTGAAACATACGGCGAACCGCCCTATGGCCACGCCGAAGCATCACCGCTTCAATCCTTTTGCAAACGGACCGGTATCGAGCTGAAAGACGCCATGAAGAAACTTGAACAAGCCAGCCTCAAAGAGGTGTCGTCCACGGCCACACTCGCCGAAATCGCCGCCGCCAACAATATGACCCCGCAAGAGGTTTACAGCATCTTCCAGCCGAAACCGCTTCAACGTGGTGAAACCATGGTAATGCCGGAGAGTCCGGGCATGGGATTCGGACGCAAAATCCTCGCCGATATATGCGCGACCTATGGACTGAAAGTCGATGAAATCATCAACGGGCTCAAAGGGCATGGTATTAATGCGCGCGCAGAAGAATCGATGAAGACCATTGCTGAAGCAAACGATATGGATCCTCACGGCCTTTACGAGGTCATTCGCCAGATGCAGAACTAGCGGGCGTTATGGCTGCGGATCGCACGCTGCGTGTCGCGGTCCGTTTCACGCTTCTTGATTGTGTCGCGCTTATCAACCACGTTCTTACCCTTGGCCAAACCAACTTTGATCTTCACCTTGCCCCGCACGAGATACAGCTTGAGCGGGACAATGGTCAGCCCTTTTTCGCGGATCTTGCCGTATAGCCGCGCAATCTCCTTGCGGTGCATCAGCAGCTTGCGCTCGCGGGTCTGGTTGTGGTTGAAGATATTTCCGTGGTCGTAGGGCTGAATCGTACAGCCGACGAGCCATGCCTCCATGCGCTCGTCGATATGCACATAGCCTTCCTGAATACTTGCATGCCCCTGCTTGACCGACTTGACCTCGGTACCCGTCAGCACAAGGCCCGCCTCGATCTTTTCGAGAATATGGAAATCACGCATCGCCTTGCGGTTGGTGGCCAGCACCCCCGCTCCGGGATCATTCTTCTTTTTGTTTTTTCCGGCCATGGGATGAAAATTCCTAACCTTCAAGCACTACATTCGAAGCACATCGTACACTGAAAACAGAAAAGCTCAAAACATTGAAGCTTTGAGCCTTTCGAAATTTCATGTTGCCTGGACTGCAGATATTTCTAGAGCAGGATCGATGTTTCGAAATCGATTCCGGGTGCCTGGGCTTCATCCTTGGAAAAGATCATTTCAGCGGTCAAAAGCCCTTCGGCGATTTCCTTCAGCACGATGTCATGATTATCCTGCTCGGGATGGTCGGCCTTGACCATCGGTCGTGCGCCGGCATTGAGCTGTCGGGTGCGGTAAGAAATCAGGTTCACCAACAACGGAGTGTTGGGGATTTTTTCTTCCGCAGTGTTCAGATAATCCATATTCATAAGGTCGCTCCGCCTAAATTGCTTGCTCTGTTTAATTAAAACAAAATTTTAATACGTGGGAAAAAACGGCGCGCAGTATAGCACCCTGCCGATACGCGTCAAATGCCATTTACGATAAAATCCGCCCTCTGAAAGGGCGGATTTACGCATAAAGCGGACGACCGGAGCCATTCCGGCCGTCCGTTGCATCAGCAGACTACATCATGCCGCCCATGCCGCCCATGCCGCCACCCATATCGGGCATCGGAGGAACATCTTTTTCCGGCAGGTCGGAAACCATCGCTTCGGTGGTCAGCAGCAGACCCGCGATCGATGCCGCGTTCTGCAGCGCCGAACGGGTTACCTTCGCCGGGTCAATGATCCCCGCAGCGATCATGTCGACATACTCGCCGGATGCCACGTCGTAACCGAAGGTCTGCTTGCCCTTCTTGACTTCCTGAACAACGATGGCGCCTTCTTCAGCAGCGTTGGCCACGAGCTGACGCAGCGGGGCTTCGATCGCCTTGCGGACGATGTCCACGCCGATGATCTCATCGCCATCCGCAGCAACCTTATCGAGAGCTTTCTGGACACGGATCAGCGCTACTCCGCCACCGGGAACAATTCCTTCTTCGACGGCAGCGCGGGTCGCATGCAGTGCGTCTTCCACACGAGCCTTCTTTTCCTTCATTTCCGCTTCGGTGGCCGCGCCTACGTTGATGACTGCAACACCACCGGCGAGCTTCGCCAGACGTTCCTGCAGCTTTTCGCGATCGTAGTCAGAGGTGGTTTCCTCGATCTGGCGGCGAATCTGGTCAATGCGCGCCTTGATGGCCGTGACCTTTCCGGCACCTTCAACAATTGTTGTGTCATCCTTGCCGACCGTCACGCGCTTGGCCGTGCCGAGATCATCCATGGTGACGCTTTCAAGCTTGATGCCGAGGTCTTCGGTGATGAACTTGCCGCCGGTCAGAACCGCCAGATCTTCCATGATCGCCTTGCGACGATCGCCGAATCCGGGAGCCTTTACCGCGCAGACGTTCAGGGTACCGCGCAACTTGTTAACCACGAGAGTCGCCAGCGCTTCGCCTTCAATGTCTTCGGCGATAATCATGAACGGCTTGCCGGTCTTGGCCACATTCTGAAGCAGCGGAAGCATATCCTGCAGGTTCGAAATCTTCTTTTCGAAGATCAGGATGTATGGGTCTTCCAGCAGCGCATCCATGGTGTTCGCGTCGGTCACGAAGTAGGGCGAGAGATACCCCTTGTCGAACTGCATGCCTTCCACCACGTCAAGCGAGGTTTCAATCGACTTGGCTTCTTCGACGGTAATGGTGCCGTCCTTGCCGACCTTGTCCATCGCTTCGGCAATAATGTTTCCGATAGTGGCATCGCCGTTGGCTGAAATGGTTCCCACCTGGGCGATCTCTTCGGTCGATTTAACCTTCTTGCTCAACTTGGCAAGCTGCTCGACCATCGATTCAACCGCCTTATCGATCCCGCGTTTCAAGCTCATCGGGTTGGCGCCGGCCGTTACGTTCTTCAGGCCTTCACGGTAGATCGCTTCAGCCAGAACAGTCGCAGTGGTGGTGCCGTCACCGGCAATGTCGGAGGTCTTGGAAGCAACTTCCTTGACCATCTGCGCACCCATGTTTTCGAATGCGTCTTCGAGTTCGATTTCCTTGGCAACGGAAACACCGTCCTTGGTGACCGTCGGGGAACCGAACTTCTTGTCGAGAATCACGTTACGGCCCTTTGGACCCAGCGTGACCTTTACCGCGTTGCTCAGTTTTTCAACACCGCGCAGCAATGCATCGCGGGCTTCTACGTCATATATAATTTGTTTAGCCATTTTAAATATTCCTTTCTAAATCGGAGTTAGCCAATTACCGCGAGAATATCTTCTTCCCGCATGATCTGATATTCCTTGCCGTCAACCTTGACCTCGGTGCCGCCGTATTTCGGCATCAGCACGATATCGCCCTTCTTGACGTTGAACGGAACTTTCTTGCCGTGTTCATCGATCTTGCCGGTACCGACCGCAATCACTTTTCCTTCCTGCGGCTTTTCCTTCGCCGAATCCGGAATAATGATTCCGCCCTTAACGGCTTCTTCTTCCTTTACAGGCTCAACCAGTACTCGTTCACCCAATGGTTTAATCTTCATGGATATATCTCTCCTTGTTGGTTAATTTTTGAATTTAAAATTTTGATTTTTGGTCTCCAACGGCTTGTTTCCTTAAAGCCCACCGGCGACTGCATTCCAGAAATCAAAAATCGGAAATCCTATTTCTTTTTCTCATCTTCGTCGTCGACCATTTCAAAGTCGGCTTCTTCCACGTCGGAAGCCTTCTTTTCTCCGCCGGCATCCCCGCCCGGCGCACCCTGTTCGGCATCCGGTGCGCCCTGCGCATTGGCATACATCTCTGTTGCCGCGGCCTGCATCTTTTCATTGAGGTCATCGAGCGTCGTCTTCATCGCGTCGTAGTCCTCGGCTTCCAGCGCTTTCTTCACCGGCTCAATGGCGGCTTCAACCTCCGCCTTTTTGTCATCCGGAATTTTGTCGCCGTTTTCCTTCAGGAATTTTTCCGTCTGGAACACCGTGGAGTCAGCCTGGTTCTTGAGATCGACCTTTTCGCGAAGCTTTTCGTCCTCGGCCGCGTGGGCTTCGGCGTCCTTCACCATGCTGTCAATTTCTTCATCCGAGAGCCCGCTCGAGGCGGTGATGGTGATGTGCTGCTCCTTGCCGGTACCCAGATCCTTGGCATTTACCTTCAGGATGCCGTTGGCATCGATATCGAATGTTACCTCAATCTGCGGGGTTCCCCGCGGTGCCGGTGGAATGCCGTCGAGATTGAAGCGCCCAATCGTTTTGTTGGCGTTGGCCATCTTACGCTCACCCTGCAGCACATGGATTTCCACGGCCGGCTGGCTGTCAGCCGCCGTCGAGAAGATTTCGTTCTTCTTCGCCGGAATGGTCGTGTTGCGTTCAATCAGCGGAGTGAATACACCGCCGAGGGTTTCGATCCCCAGCGTCAGCGGAGTCACGTCGAGCAGAAGCACGTCTTTCACTTCACCCTTCAGCACGCCGCCCTGGATCGAGGCGCCAACCGCAACCACTTCATCCGGATTTACACCCTTGTGCGGATCTTTGCCGAAAATTTCCTTCACCGAATCCTGCACCTTGGGCATGCGGGTCGAACCGCCGACCAGAATAACCTCATCCACTTCCGACTTGCTCAGGCCGGAATCGCTCAGGCAGGTCTTCACCGGCGAGATGGCCTTGTCGATCAGGTCGTCGCACAGCTCTTCGAGCTTGGCGCGCGACAATGTCACATTCAGGTGCTTCGGTCCGCTGGCATCGGCCGTAATGAACGGCAGGTTGATCTCGGTCGACTGCGAACTGGAGAGCTCACACTTGGCTTTCTCCGCTGCTTCCTTCAGACGCTGCAGCACCATCGGATCGGATGAGAGATCAATGC
>JABDQT010000146.1 GCA_013042165.1 Kiritimatiellales bacterium
CTCGATGTGCCTGCCGCGCTGGCAGGATGTGATTGGCTACGAGGAGCGGGATCCGGCCACCATGGAACGCCTGCAGCTGGGATATCCGCGCTTTCTCTATCATCCGCTCGTTGAACAGGCTTTCGCAACGTTCAGCACGGAATCGGACGAGCAGGTGCAGATCTATTCCAGCCATGCCTGCGCCGCGCGCTGTATGGCCCACCTGCTGAGCAAACATCCGGGCGCGGCCGTCGAGCTGCGCAGGATCCCCGACCATCCGGCCACGCTGATCAGCTATCCGGCGGAATGCGCCGACGATGCCAAGGATTACTGGCAGCATGCCGGCGAAGGTATTTCATCGCGTTGCGCGGAAGCGCTGCTGGAAAAAACGCCGATGCCGGATGCTGCGGAAGCCCATCGGCAGATCATTGAGCGGTTGGCCGAATACACCGAAGCGCCGGCCGACAGCATTTATCTGTTCCCCTCCGGCATGGCGGCCATTCATGCTGCCCTGCTGATGATGCAGCAAATCCACAGCGGTCGGCCCACCGTCCAGTTTGCGTTTCCCTATGGCGATACCCTCAAGCTGCAGGACAAATTCGGCCACCGCGACACGTTGTTTTATCCCAGAGGCGATACCGCCGACATGGGAGCGCTGGAAGTCAAACTCAGGGACGTTCCGATCAGCGGCCTCTTCTGCGAATTCCCCACCAACCCCCTGCTGACTTGCGTTGATATGGCCCGGCTGCGGAACATGGCCGATGCCCACGATTTTCCGGTGATCATCGATGAAACACTGGGCGCCTGCATCAACCAGAATGTCCTGTGCTTCGGCGATGCCTCCGTGATCAGCCTGACCAAGTTTTTTTCCGGCACGAGCGATGTCATGGGCGGCGCATTGATCGTCAATCCGAATGCTCCATTTGCCGGGCGGTTCACGGAGCTGCTTAAAACGCTTCATGAGCCCGAAGCGTTCCACCCGGCCGATCTCATCCAGCTGGCCGCCGACTCGGTCGATTGCCGCGAACGGGTGCTGCAGATCAACGAAACCGCGCTGAAAATCTTCGGCTTTCTGAGCGAACACCCGGCGATTGAAGCCGTGTATTATCCCGCACTTAAAGACAAGGTGATCTACGATCTCCTCAAACGACCCGACGGCGGGTATGGCGGACTGATCTCCTTCGTGCTGAGGGATGCTGAAAAATATACCGAAGCGTTCTACGATGCCCTGCAGATTACCAAGGGGCCGAACCTTGGAACCAGCTTCAGCCTCTGCTGCCCCTTTACGCTCATCGCGCACTACAACGAGCTCGACTGGGCGGAATCGGCCGGCGCCTCGCGCTACCTCATCCGCATCTCGGTCGGACTCGAGCCTGCGGCGGATCTGATCGGCCGCATCCAGCTGGCGATCGATCGCGCAACCAGATAGGGCGCGACCGCCGAGGCCGGGCGGCCTGTCCCTACCAATTGAATTGCAATTCGCATGCCGTCCGGCTATCAAGCACGTTCATTTTTGGAGATGTTGCTATGTCGAAGGTGCTCATTATCGGGGCGGGCGGGGTCAGCGGCGTTGTCGTACACAAATGCGCGGCGCTGCCGGAGGTGTTCTCGGACATCCTGCTGGCCAGCCGCACAAAGTCGAAGTGCGATGCGATTGCCGCGCAGCTTGATCGCCCGATCCAGACGGCGCAGGTGGATGCCGACAACGTCCCGGAACTGGTAGCGCTGATTCAATCGTTTGGGCCGGAGCTGGTCATCAATGTCGCCCTGCCCTATCAGGATCTGCATATCATGGATGCCTGTCTGGAAACGGGCACGGCCTACCTCGATACGGCGAACTATGAGCCGCCGGATACCGCCAGGTTCGAATACAAGTGGCAGTGGGAATACCATGACCGTTTCAAGCAGGCCGGCATCATGGCCCTGCTGGGCAGCGGCTTTGATCCTGGCGTAACCTCCGTTTTCTGCACCTACATTCAGAAGCACTATCTCGATGAGATCCACTTCATCGACATCATCGACGTCAACGCCGGTGATCACGGCTATCCCTTCGCCACCAACTTTAATCCCGAAATCAACATTCGCGAAGTGACCGCCAAGGGGCGCTATTGGGAAAACGGTTCATGGATCGAAACGGAGCCGCTGTCGGTCAAGCGCTCGTTCGACGTACCGGAAAACATCGGCACCCCCAACATTTACCTGATGTACCACGAAGAACTCGAATCGCTTGGCAAGCATATCCCCGGTCTCAAACGCGCGCGGTTCTGGATGAGCTTTGGCGACAGCTACCTGAAGCACCTCGAAGTGCTCGGCAATGTCGGCATGACCCGCATCGACGAAGTGGAGTTCAACGGACAGAAGATCATCCCCCTGCAGTTTCTCAAGGCGCTGCTGCCGGACCCGGCCTCGCTCGGGCCGCGCACGAAAGGCAAAACCTGGATCGGCTGCCAGATCACCGGCCTCAAGGACGGTGTCGAAAAAACCTTCGTCATCTACAACACCTGCGACCATCAGGCCTGCTATGCCGAGGTCCAGTCGCAGGCGATCTCCTACACCACCGGCGTGCCCGCCTTCATCGGCGCCAAACTGCTGCTCGAAAAGAAGTGGACCGGAAACGGCGTCTTTAATATCGAGCAGGTGGATCCCGATCCTTTCATGGATGACCTCAATGCATACGGCCTGCCATGGAAGATTATCGATGGCCCTGTCGTACAACTTTAGTCCGTATTTCCACGGGATATTCAGACTTTCAAGGCGTGCACAGACTTCAACAGATAATACGGCATGGTTTCTGCTTTCTTACTCACAGGCTGATTGATTCGGCCATCGTGAAAAGTAGCAGAGAAACCACGGAGGTAAGTCGTGTATCTGAAACATGTAACAACTGGTGACCTCGTAGAGGTTATCGACCTGCAAGACGTCATAAATCCATATTCAACCACCGTTCTGGCCAGAGGCTTTAAGGACGAGTGGGTACAACGCGCCGAGAAATATCTGAAGAGCGAGTTGGCTTTCCCATCCGGTGAAGAACTGCCGGGATGCTGGACCAAAAAGGAATTCCACGAACGGATTGCCGCCTATTGATTCAGAAAGAATGACAACGGCCCCTTCTGATTAGAAGGCGCTTCCAATTTGACTGGAATGTGTGTATTCCGTGGTGATCATGATCACTGCGAACACCATCGAGAATACACCCGTCTACATCGTCGACGAAGAGCTCATCCGCAGCAACTGCGAGATGCTCGCCTCGTTAAAAGAGCGCACCGGCTGCAAGATCCTGCTGGCGCTCAAGGGCTTTGCGATGTGGCCCCTCTTCCCTCTCATCCGCACCTATCTCGATGGGGTCTGTGCCAGCTCGCCGTGGGAGGCCCGTCTCGGCCGCGAAGAGTTTGGCGGCGAAGTCCACACCTATGCTGCCGCCTATTCCGATTCCGATTTCAATGAACTGCTGACCCTCTGCGACGAAATCGACTTCAACTCCTTCGCCCAATGGGAACGGTTTGGCAGAGCCCTGAAGGTAGGGCGGGGTGTCCCTACCCCGCCGACAACGAACGGCCGCGCAGAGCCGTCCCTACCTAAGTTCGGCCTGCGCATCACCCCCGAATGCTCGACACAACCGAAGGAACATGCCCTCTACGATCCCTGCGCCCCGAAATCACGGCTCGGCATCCGGCGCAGCGATTTCGAAGGACAAAATCTGGACGGGATTTCCGGCCTGCACTTTCACACCCTCTGCGAACAGAATGCACAGGACCTCCGGACCACGCTCACGGCGGTCGAAGAGCAGTATGGGGAATTCCTGCCGCAGATGGAATGGGTCAACTTTGGCGGCGGGCATCACATCACGCGCGAAGATTATGATGTCGACCTGCTCTGTACGCTTATCAACGACTTCAAGGCAAAGTACGACGTACAGGTGATCCTGGAACCCGGCGAAGCCGTGGCGCTGAATGCCGGCGTGCTGGTGGCCAGCGTGCTGGACCTCATCGACAACGAGGGCGCGATTGCGATCCTCGATGTCTCCTGCACCTGCCATATGCCCGACGTGCTGGAGATGCCCTACCGCCCCGGAGTCGAGGGCGCGGGACTGCCGGATGAAAAGCCCCACACCTACAGGCTGGCGGGCTTGAGCTGCCTGGCGGGTGATGTGATCGGCGACTATTCCTTCGACGAACCGCTCCAGATCGGCGACCGGATCGTCTTCCAGGACATGGCGCACTATTCCATGGTTAAGACCTCCTTCTTCAACGGCATACAACACCCCGACATCGCCATCCTGCGCAGCGGCAAACTTGAACGTATCCGTTCGTTCACCTATCAGGACTACAAGCGAAGACTGGGCTGATTTAAACCACGAAACAGACGGCATACGCTGAAGTAAAGAATCCTCAACAAGTTCCGTGTATTCTGTGTATTCCGTGGTAGAACGTTCTTTATGAAAACGTTTTTGGAATCCGAGATCCCCGACCTGCCGCCGGAAGAGTGCCTGTTCCATATCGTGCCGGCATCGTATGAGCAGACGGTTTCCTATAAGGGCGGAACCGCCAAGGGCCCCACCGCCATCATCGAGGCCTCCTATCAGCTCGAAGCGTTCGATGGAACCAGCCAGCCCTGCATCTTCGGCATTCACACCCACCCCGCCCAATACACCCTCGAGGCCATCGGGAAAACCATCGCGGGCATCATTGAAGCGGGCCGCATTCCCGTGATGCTCGGCGGCGAACATACCGTGACCTATTC
>JABDQT010000149.1 GCA_013042165.1 Kiritimatiellales bacterium
CGGTAACCACTTCCTGACTCACTCGAATCAGATCGCAAGGTCCGGGGGCAGGCATTCTTTTCGTTTTGCGTGCCGCTTGAACAGCATCTCGTGCGAATGGCTGCATGTCCGGCGGCAGCAGCAATTCGATCAGATCAGAATTGACCGCATCTTCTTCCCGATAGCCGTAGACATCGATCGACGCAGTGTTCCAGAAAAAGATTTTGCCGAATGCGTTGTAGCCCTGCACCGCAATGTGCGGATTCTGTTCCAGCAGCTGCATGAACTTTGCCCGGGTATCATACTTACCCTCGGCGGAATCGCGGCAAATCCCCTGAATGGTTTCTTTCGCTAGTTCGTAAGCATAATATTTCATCGCAACATCCTCTCGATGGCATATGCTTATCAGCAATCATTGTGCCAGTAAAACAAACTTGCTTTCTAATTGTCGCGAAACAAAAGACATTTCAGGCGGTCTGCTTCTTCAATCAGGGGGCGGAATTTTGCCGAGAGGAACGCGATCGGGCTCAGAGCCCGAGCAGCTGGATGGCGAGACCCGAGACGCAGACAGCGGCTCCCGCGAGGGCATGGCTGAAGCGTTCGATCGGGCCGAGCTTCACAAACCGGATGCCCCACGAAGATACGAGAACGACGGACAGCATTGTTGCGACCGTTACAACGGAGAAGATCCCCGCAACCAGCAGCATTCCGCCCATGCTGTGTTCTGCGGCGGGATACATAATCAGAGGAATGAGCGGCTCGCAGGGTCCCAGTACAAAAATGGTAAAAAGTACCCAGGGGGTCATGGTGCGCTTGTTCAATTCATGCGGGTGCGCATGGCTCTGCACATGGGCGTGCTGATGGGTATGAACCACATTGCCCTCGTGGACATGGGCATGGCTGTGGGGTTTGTTCCGGATAGCGCGATGGATGCCCCAGATGCAATAGGTGAAGCCGAAAATGATCAGCAGCTGCGCCGCTATGTTACCGCGCCACGCCTCGAAAATCTCCAGCTTGCCGATCGCAATGCCCAATGTTGCGCCAAGCAGGCCAAGCACCACCGATCCGGCCACATGTCCAATGCCGCACAGGAATGTGATCCACATGGTTTTGGCCAGCGACCACTTCCGCGCCTTGCCCATAACGATGAACGGCAGATAATGGTCGGGACCGGCCAGAGTGTGGCCAAACCCGATCAGGGCCGCCGTGCCGGCCAGGATGGAAACTGCATCAGTCATATCCTGTGCAATCTGCTACGTATTTTGTTGAAAGTCGAATGAATAATTCCCTATACGCCAAGGGCTAAATCGACTTTAGTAACCCTAATGTCCAGTGCGATACAAACCAGAATCGGATTGCTGACCGATATCCATTATGACGGCGGCTGCCCGGCGATGAATCGGCTGTATGATGCGATCGCCCTGCTCAAGGCGGGGGGCGTCGACGCACTGGTTGTGATGGGCGATCTCGTGAATGCCGAGGGGGAGGCGCATGCCAAGCGGCTGTTGCAGGAGGTCGCCGCGCTGTGCGATGCCTACACGGGGCCGACCTATTTTATGCCCGGCAACCATGACCTGGACCATATCTCCAAGGCGGAGTTCTACAACGCCCTCGGCCACGCCGGCAACGCCGCCCGATTTGATTTCGAAACGGGGGGCTACAAAATCATCTGCATCGATGGAAATTTTTCCCCGAACGGCAATGCGTATGAGCTTGGAAACTTTGAATGGCAAAAGGCTTTTGTTCCCGAGGAGCAGCTCGATTGGCTTCGGGGGCGGTTGGCGGCCTCGCTGTTGCCGGTCGTCGTTATCAGTCACCAGCGCATCGACAAGGAGAGTTCCTATGCGGTTCGCAATCATGCCGATGTGCGCGATGTGCTTTTCCTTTCCGACAAGGTAAAGGCCGTGCTCCAAGGACATAATCACGAAGATGATCTGATCCAGGCCAAGGGTGTCTCGTTTTACACATTGAGTGCGCATGCGGACGATGCCGGCCCGGCCGTTATGCAGCTAGACAGCAAAGGCGTCCGGCTGATCCGCGACTATGAACCCTCTTTTTCCTCCGGAGTCACTGAAGAGGCGAATGAAAACAACCCAGCATGAAAAAATGTTCGCTGCACGAGTATGACTTTCTTCACAGCCACGAGCATGGCGAGCGCCGCGTGTATCTGGTGCTGTTGCTGACCATCGTTACCATGCTGGTTGAAATCTTCGCCGGACTCGTTTTCAATTCGATGGCGCTGACGGCCGACGGCTGGCATATGGGAACGCATGCCGCCGCATTCGGCATCACCATTTTCGCCTACCGCTATGCGCGCAAGCATGCCAAGAACCCGCGCTTCAGCTTCGGCACCGGCAAGGTCAGTGTGCTCGGCGGCTTCGCCAGTGCCGTTGCGCTGGGGGTGGTGGCACTGCTGATGGCCGTCGAATCCGCACATCGCCTGCTCGAGCCGCTGGAGATCCGGTTTAATGAAGCTATCGGGGTGGCCGTGATCGGGCTGGTGGTCAACCTGGTTTCCGCGCTGCTGCTCAAGGGCGAGCATCACCATCATGGGCACGATGATCACCACCATCACGAAGACCACAACCTGAAGGCGGCCTATTTCCATGTGCTCGCCGATGCGCTGACCTCCATCACAGCCATCGTTGCGTTGACCCTCGGCAGCTTTTTCGGCTGGAGCGTATTGGATCCGATCATGGGGATTGTCGGTTCCCTGATCATCGCCCGCTGGGCGATCGGACTGTTGAAGGATACCAGCGGCATTCTGCTTGATGGAAGTGTCGATCCCGCGCTATCGGAATCCATTCGGACAGCAGTTGATGCCAAGCCCGATTGCCATGTGTCCGACCTGCATGTGTGGGCGGTGGCGCCCAGCCGGTATGCGGTGATCCTGGCCATCGACACCTCCGGGCCGTGGACGCCCGCCGACATCAAGGCACTGCTGGCGGAAATCCCGCAGCTGATCCATATTAACGTCGAGGTACATGCCAAATGAAACGCATGCTTAAATTCATAACCACGGTCGTGACGCTGGCGGCGTTCGCGTTGATTGGCGGAACCTTTTTTTACGGCGCGAAGACCGTTCACGACCTGCTGGCCAACAATGAAAAACTGAAGAAAGCCATCACAAGTCTCACGCACGAAGACCAGATCGGATTTGCCAAAGTCCTCAAGCAGGAGAAGCGCGATGGCAAGCTCTTCACCACCGTCCGTTTTGTGGAGACCGCGCGAGACGACATGCTCAATAAGGTGCTCGAACGCGAATACGAGATCGAGGGCGACGTCGTCCATTTCGATGCCCTCATTGTCCGGTTCGAGAATCAGGCCGTCATGGATGGCAAAGCCCGCGCGCTCTACATCTGGCGCCGCGTGTACGGCGAACACATGAGCCCGTCGGAAGGGTACGACATGGTAACACCCGGCACCCATCCGGAGCGCTATGCCGGGCTGCTGCGCGACCTCAGGCTGAACGATCAAAAGATGTTCTGGGATGCCATCTGGGATCTGGCCAACAATCCCGAAGCGTTGCGCAGTCATGGCATCAAGGCCGTTTATGGCAACGCCGTCTACAAGCGTTTGCGCCCCGGGCTCATCTATGTCTTCAAAATCGGCGCCGATGGTCAGGTTTATCCCGAAACCGTGCTGGATATGTGATGCGTATTTCTTATTTCTTACTGCGTATTCTCGGGGGCCTTTTGTTGAGCGGCTGTTCCGCAAAAACTGAGAAGGTCGTTGCGTTAACGTTTGATGATGGCCCGAACTCATCATACATCGAACGGTATGCTCTCCCCCGGGCAGAAAAAGAAGATCGAGGCTCGTGGACTTACGGTTGTTTTGGGTGATGTCATTCCCGGGGATTGGAAGGATATTGATGCGGCAACCATCCGAGAGCGGGTCCTGAAAAAAGTGCGTACCGGAGCCATCATTGTCCTGCACGACGGCAGCGGCGATCGATCTGAAACGGTGAAAGCCACTCCCATGCTCATCGATGCTTTGAGAGAGCAGGGCTATTCATTTGTCACAGTAAGTGAATTGGCTCGTAGAACCAACGCTACAGCGTTGTAGGGTCGGCTCTGTGAGCCGAGATAGAACCTTTACCAAGTCCCTCTGTGCCCTCCGTGAGATTGATCGCTATTCGCTCTCAATCCTCTGTGGTACAACTTTCCCGATGGTTGAAATCATTTATCAGGATGAAGCGCTGCTTGCGATCAACAAGCCGACGCGGTTGCTGACGGTGCCGGGGAAGGGGCCCGATAAGCAGGACTGCCTCTATCGCCGCGTGCTCGACGCCTTTCCCGATGCGCTCGTAGTGCACCGGCTCGATATGGATACCTCCGGACTCATCCTTTTTGCCCGGTCGGCGGAGGCGCAGCGCAACCTGTCGATGCAGTTTGAAAAGCGCGAGATCGAAAAATCCTACGTCGCGGTGGTTGAAGGGGTGATGGAAAAGAAGGTCGGGATGGTTGATTTTCCGATGCGCAAGGATATGGACCAGCGCCTGCCGCCCAAGCATCTGGTCGACTGCGTACGCGGTAAAAAGGCCGTCACCGAATGGAAGGTGCTGGAAGGTAATGAAAACACAACGCGGGTAGCGCTGTATCCGAAGACCGGGCGCTCGCACCAATTGCGCGTGCATATGGAATCGATCGGACACCCCATCGTCGGCGATCCCATCTACGGACATTCTGCCGAACGTCTCATGCTCCACGCGCAGTCGCTCGACCTGCGACATCCCGGCGCCGGCGAACCGCTTCGCCTCAAATGCCCGGCACCGTTTTGAGCGGCTTCTGCGAAATGCGTTTTAGCGTAGACGCGACGCCCTCGTCGCGTTTTTCTCATGTTCGGTACTGTTCAAGCGGAACGCGATGAGCCCCGAAATATCGAGGGTCAGAGAGGCGTCGCGTCTTCGTTACAGCTTCCCCGGAAATGAGGCATGAATCAGACAAGCAGCCCGCGCAGTTAAATAATCGTGGATCGGAAAAACAGGTTCACGGCCAGATAGGCCCACAGCAGTCCTGCCAGGCCCATCGGAATCCAGACGAGAATCCGATGCTTGAAATGAACCGTCATGCTCTGCTCCACAAACCACGTCAGGGCGAGGCCCGCCGGGAACAGAAAGATAAACGGTACGCTGAAGTAGGGGCTGATGGCGCCGGCCCATGCAGACGCAGGGAAATAGGTCGTACAGACTCTGCAGGTAACGATCGCCAGTGCAATCAAAACCATCAGTGCGGAAGTCGTGATGTAGATGCTTTTTCTGATGTCCATTGTGTCAAAATGCGGATACGGCGACTTTATTCATCAAAATAATCCGAGTCCAATTTCTTCACTTCATATTGGCCAACAGTGGACACGCCAACATTATGATCAACCATTAGAGATGCTAGAAGCTCTCCATCAATGAGAATTATCTTAACATCAATCATCGATACATATTCCTGGGCTTCCTTTGTGAAAGCAGAAGTGGTTATAAAAACGCCTTTTCTTGCTCGTTGCCCCTGGAGGGCTCCAGCGAACTTTTGTATATCCGGCCGACCAACGGTACCCTCCCATCGCTTAGCTTGAATATAGATTACATCCAGTCCAAGCCGATCTTCATTGATAATCCCGTCAATTCCACCATCTCCGCTTTTTCCAAGTGCTTTGCCGGCGTTCTTTCGGTTCCCTCCGTATCCCATCTTCACCAAAAGGTCGACAACAAGACGCT
>JABDQT010000155.1 GCA_013042165.1 Kiritimatiellales bacterium
GTCTTCATACGCGCCGAAGAATGGCAGGTTTTAGGTTGTGAGCCAAGAGTGATGTAGCCGCGATCCGTGATCGCGGATTGCCCGTCCACCGGAAAGCGGGGTCACGGCCCCCGCCTTACACAAAAGACGATCCGGTGTGTAGCCGCGATCCGTGATCGCGGATTGCCCGTCCGCCGGAAAGCGGGGTCGCGGCCCCCGCCCTACAGAATTCTATCCGGTGTGTAGCCGCGATCCGTGATCGCGGAAATCAGCGATAATGGATATGTCCCGCATATTCCCAATCGCGGGCGTTTTCAACCAAACCAGCCCGAACGGGATTCTGCCGGACATATTCCCATTTTTCAGAATAGGATTCGTCTGAGCGCAACAGGTGATCAAAAAACTCCTTCTGCCAAATCGGTGCTTCAAGCCCCAGTAACGGGCAAATCTCTTTTGCGCTCCACTGCTTCCAAGCACCAATCAGCCTGGATAAGGTTGTTTTGCTTTCCGCATCGACGCAAAAGAAATGAACATGATCCGGCATAATCACATAGGATCCAACAGCCCAACCATACAGCTCAAGCGACTTACCCCAATGCTTCTGCAGAATTTCATGAACATTCGGTTGCGCCAGCAATTCGCGGCGATTATGGGTGCAAACCGTTATGAAATATCGGGGATGGGATTTGTAGATCATGCCCAATCGTTTCAGATGTTTGCGTGCCGGCATTCATCTTCTCCATTGTGGCGGGGTCGCGGCCCCCGTCCTACATACTTAAAACTCAACCAAACTTCACCAGCCCCGCTTCGCGCAGGCTGAGGAAGTCGGTTGCGTTGTGATATTTCCGGTGCCCGAGAACAATATGATCGAGCACCTTGATACCCATGACCTCGCCGGCGCCGATCAACTGCTTCGTGACCTTGATATCCTCAGCCGATGGCGTCGGATCGCCGGAGGGATGGTTGTGCGCCAGAATGATGGCCGCACAGGAGTGCGCGACCGCCTTTTTGAACAGTTCGCGCGGATGAACCAGGCTGCTGTTGAGTGTACCTTCACTGATTTTCTGCGGTTCACCGATCAGCCGGTTTTTGGTGTCGAGCATCAGCGCCCAGAAGATTTCATGTTGTAAAACCCGCGCGCGTTCGCGCAACACAGCGGCGGCCTGTTCGGGAGTCGTGATCAGCGGTTTTACGCCGACGCTTTCGCGCGTGAGCCGCTGCGCGAGTTCCATCGCGGCCTTGATCATCTGCGCCTTTACAGGGCCGATGCTGTTGATGTCCTGAATCTCCTTCACCGACGCTTTGGCCAACGCGGTCAGGGAACCAAATTCCGACAGCAGCCGTTGCGACACCTCGACCACATTCATGCCTTTGGTTCCGGTGCGCAGAATCAGCGCCAGCAATACGGCATCGGAAACATTTTCAGCCCCGACCCGTTTGAACTCTTCACGCGGTCGCAATTGCGCCGGCATATCGCAAACGCGCAGGTTCTGCGGTTTAACGGCGTATTCAAGTTGCTCGAGCTGCGCTGACATGGAAGCCATGATCGCAGAGTCGGTCTTTATTTCAACAGTTAAGTTTTACAAACTTTATTTTCCGGTACTGCCGAAGCCGCCGGCGCCACGTGTTGTTTCGGAGAGTTCGTCGACCATTTCATAATAGATCGGGGTGCAGTCGCACGCGACCACCTGAAACAGGCGCTGCCCTTTTTCGGCGGTGTAGGTGAAATCCTTAATGTTGTCGCACATGGCCATCAGCTCACCACGGTAGCCCCCGTCGATCAGGCCGATGGAGTTGGCCATGCGCAGCGGGGTTTTGGAAATACTGGAGCGCGGCATCAGGAAATAAGCCCGCCCGTCCTCCGGCTCGCAGGAGATGCCCAGCTTGATCGGCTTCGTTTCGCCAGGCTCGATAGTAAGGTCTTCGAGCACGTACAGATCGAGGCCGGCATCACCTTCGTGGAAGTGGCCGTGGTCTGAGTAGATTTCGCGTGCGGTATCGTTGAGCGGCTTGATTTTTAGATGCATGTATAGTCCCTGTCTTTGGTTGTTTAAATACAGTGTGCATTGTATCTTTGCCCTGAATTTTCACAAACCACTATTCTCAGCTAATTGCTCCTCTGACGTAGTTTGTACCACGGAGGACACAGAGAAACACAGAGGCTCGGTTCTCTGTGCCCTCTAGCGAAACGGGTGGTAAACAAATATTGGAGAATCAGTATGTTGAAGTTGGCGATTTTCGGATCGGGATCGGGCACCAACTGCCAGGCGATTATCGATGCAATCGAAGCGGGAACGCTGAATGCCGAGATCCGATGCGTGCTTTCCGATGTAAAAGACGCCACGATTCTTGATCGCGCCCGAAAGCACGGGATTCCGGCGATCTGTTTTGACTGT
>JABDQT010000157.1 GCA_013042165.1 Kiritimatiellales bacterium
CTGCAGCCTGGCCGCCATGTCCTTTTCCAGTACTGCTGGAACAATATATTCCGTATCACCGGTCACATATTTCGCTTCAAAATCATACCATTCCGCCGCCGGCTTGATTTCTACGACCGGAAGCACCTCTCCATCCACAATGCCCACCGTCAACTCCCGCCCGGGAATGTATTCCTCCACCAGCGCCTGGCCGGAATATCCTGCAGCATCCGAAAAGGCCGCGACCCAATGTGCCGCATCGCTGACGATGTGGCATCCCACACTCGATCCCTCCCGCGGCGGCTTGACGACCAGCGGAAAGTCAATGGTCCTTTCGGCGGATTCTTCAATCAACTCGCCCCGGGGTACGGAAACACCGTTTTCCTGCAGGCAATTGCGGGTGAGAACCTTATCGAACGAAACCCGACACGATGCCGCGCCGGAACCGGTGAAAGGGATGTTCTTGTCGGAAAGCAGCTGCTGAATCTCCCCATCCTCACCAAACTCGCCATGCAGCGCGATGAAGACCGCCTCGATCCATTCGGGTAAGCTAAAATCCTTTGCCACTATATCGATTTCGAACACGTCATAGCCGCCATCCCGCAATCCCTGTGCAATCGCCGCACCGGAGCGGAGCGAAACCTCGCGCTCCGAAGAAATCCCGCCTTTCAATACCGCTACCTTGTTAAATGTTCTTCCCATGCCATCCCTTTGCATTCAGTTAAAGACAGTAAACAAGATTCACCAGTTCACGGAAAGCCGGAATGAGCTCGACCATTTATTTGTATGAAACCGCTGGACGCCAGCCATATTTTTGATAGTTTATATTTCGTTACTTGTCGAAGTATAGATGTATGATCCAGCAATTCATCAACACAACCAAGGCGCTGTCCGACTCCAACCGGGTCCGTACACTGGCGGCGATGCGTGACCGGGAACTCTGTGTTTGCCGCATCGTGGAATTGCTACAGCTTGCTCCATCGACTGTTTCAAAGCATTTATCTATTCTCAAGCAGACGGGTTTAATCGAGGGGCGCAAGGAAGGGCGCTGGATGCACTACCGTCTTCCCGATGATAGATCATCTGATGGATGGAAGGCGCTGGACTGGGTTTTCCAGTCGCTGGAAAACGTCAAAGAGATCGAGGCTGATCAAAAGCGGCTTAAACAGATCCTGAAAATTGATCTGAATGAACTGACACAAATCTACAAGAAGTGAGCAAACCCTATGAAAAATGCAGTGATCGTCGTCGTTGTCATCGCAACCATTACCGGTCTCGTAGTCTACAAGAAGCGGAGCGGCGATGGCGAAACTTCAGGCAGTTGCCCCTGCTCCATGATGCAGCCGGCGGAAACCAATCACACGGAAACAGGAACCACCTCGGGTGAGTGATCTTTTCCAGTTTCTGGAATATGCCTTGACGCACTCTACCCTGGCAGCGTTCGCGGCCGCCTTTGCCTGGGGTGTTTGCAGCATGGTACTCAGCCCCTGCCACCTTGCAGCCATTCCTCTGATCATTGCCTACGTCAACGAACAGAACAGCTCGTCGGTGCGCAGCGCGGCCTGGCTGGCCTTCGTTTTTGCCTTCGGCATCCTCATCACCATCGCGCTGGCCGGCGTGGCAGCTGTTTCGCTGGGCTATGCGGTCGGGGATACAACGCAAGCCGGTACCTTTGTCGTCAGTGCGGTTTTCATCCTCTTTGGCCTGGATATGGTGGATGTCATCACGATTCCCTGGTTCGGCGCCAAAAAGGAGTCGGTGAAAGCCAAGGGCGCACTCGGTGCTCTGGTGCTGGGTCTGGTGTTTGGATTGGCCGCCGGCGCCTGTACGTTCGCATTTCTGGCTCCGATTCTGGCCATCGCATTCGACGCCGGCGGATCCAATGTGATATTCGGATGCCTGTTGGTGACTCTTTTTGGTGTCGGTCATACTTCAGTACTTGTATTCGCAGGCATCTCGGCCGAACGAGCCGCACACTTTGCCAGGTGGAACCGTGCAACGAAGGCCAGCCGGAAAATCCGCTTTGTTCTGGGCGTGCTGCTGATCGGCATCGGTCTGTACCTTTTATACAAAGCCATTTAGGAAATCATGATGTTCAACTGGCTCGATAATCTGATTACCAAACTTGTTGAAGGCGCATTCGGCATGTCTGTGGAAACACAGCTGGGCAGCAGCATCCATTTCTTTTTCTACGACGTTGTGAAGATCCTCATTCTGCTGTCCGTGATGATATTCGGCATCTCTTATCTGCGGAGCTATTTTCAGCCACAAAAGACCAAGGAACTGCTGGAGCGCATCCACGGGCCGAAAGCGCATCTTGCCGCTTCGCTGCTCGGGATCATCACACCCTTCTGCTCCTGCTCATCGGTGCCGATTTTTATCGGGTTTGTCGAAGCCGGCATTCCACTGGGGGTCACCTTTTCATTCCTGGTGACCTCCCCCATCGTGAACGAGGCGGCCTTCGCGATCCTGCTGGCGGCCTTCGGCGGAAAGGTGGCGGTCACGTATGCGGTCATGGGCGTGCTTATCGGCGTGGTGAGCGGAATGATCATAGGGCGCTTCAATCCCGAAAAATATCTGGAAGCGGAAGCCTTTAAAGGAGAAGGTTTCAATAAAATCCGGCCGGACATGAAACAGAAGGAACGGCTCGCCTATGCCGGCGAACACACCATCGACATTCTAAAGCGTATCTGGATCTATCTACTCATCGGCATCGGCATCGGGGCCGCGATCCACGGCTGGGCCCCGGGCGATATTCTGGCCAAATATGCCGGTTCCGATAATCCGCTCAGTGTCATCATTGCGGTGCTCTGCGGCATACCGCTCTATTCCAACGCGCTCGGCACCATCCCGATTGCGGAAGCGCTGATCGGGAAAGGCGTTGGCCTGGGTACTGCCCTTGCGTTCATGATGGCCGTCACGGCCCTATCCCTTCCGGAAATGGTGATGCTGCGCAAGGTCATGAAGCCACGGCTTATCGGCACCTTCGTTGCCACCGCCGCGATTGGCATCCTGCTCGTGGGCTGGATGTTTAACCTGATTTTCTGACCATGCCCTGTTTTGACGAAAAGGACGGATATATTCTATTGAACGTACGGGTTGTTCCGAATGCGTCTTGCGATGGCATCCAGGGTTTGATGGGCGATGCACTGAAAATCCGCATTCAAGCCCCGCCTGTCGACGGCAAGGCCAATGCCTATCTCATCAAATACCTTTCCCGGCACTGGAATATTTCCCGGCGCAGTATTCGGATTATCGCGGGTGAGACCGGGCGCAGCAAGCGGCTCCGGATCGACCAGCCATCCGATGAATTGCGCAAAGAGTTGTTGTCAATCGAATCCGGATAGGCCATCAATACCGCCCATGAAATATGCTACAGCAGTATTGGCCGCAGTCGTACTATCGGGCTGCTCGGATGAAGGCAGGCTTTCACCGGCTTCCGGACTCACCGCGTTCGTCAGCATCCCGCCGCAGGCCGGCTTGCTGAAGGAACTCGCCGGCGACCGGGCCGAGATCCACACACTGGTTGGCGAAGGTCAATCCCCCCACGCCTATGAACCCACGGCGCGGCAACTGGCAAAGCTGGGTGAAGCCCATATGCTTTTTACGATCGGCGTATCATTCGAACAGGCATTGCTGAATAAGATTAGTCCCCTCTATCCCGACCTGGCCATTGTCGAGACCGATGCCGGGGTCGCCCGGCGCACCATGCCGCATGAGCATCATGGCGTGGAGTGCGAGCACGACCATGGGGCCAAGGATCCGCATATCTGGCTTCATCCGCTTCATAGCATGGCCGTGGCTCGCAACATGTTGCAGGCTCTCGAAGATGCCGATCCCGATAACGCGGACTTTTACCGTCAAAACTTTGACGTGCTGGCCCAAAAACTGGATCGCTTGCACGCTACCATACTGCAACGGCTTAAGCCTTTCGAGGGCAGCCGCTTTTATGTATTCCACCCTTCTTTCGGCTATTTTGCGGACGAATATGGCTTGGAACAGGTTTCGATTGAACTTGATGGAAAGTCTCCCTCCCCGCGCCAGCTGGCCGGTTTGATCGAACAGGCAAAACAAGATGGCGCCAGAGTGGTTTTTGTGCAAAAGCAGTTTCCGCAGGATAGCGCCGAAGCAGTTGCGACAGCAATTGGCGGAACCGTTGTTCAGGTGGATCCGCTGGCCGAGGATGTGGTTGCCAACCTGCAAGAAATCGCACAGGGTATCGAGCAGGCGCTGGCACCATGAATCCGCACCCGATCCAAATCGAAAATATGGATTTCTCCTACGGCCCCATCGGGGTGCTGGAGCAGGTGAACCTAACGATCAGCGATCATGAGTTTATTTCAGTGGTCGGGCCCAATGGCGGAGGGAAAACCACCCTGCTGAAAATGCTGCTGGGTTTGCTGGAACCTCAAAAAGGTTCTGTTTCCGTTTTCGGAAAATCCCCGGAGCAGGGCAGAAAATGGATCGGTTATCTCCCGCAGCACGCCAGCCTTGATCCCAAGTTTCCGGTCACCGCCACCGATGTTGTCCTGCTGGGCCGGCTTGGAAAAACCCGCACGCTCGGCTTCTATACCAAAGCCGACCACGAAGCCGCGCGGAACATGCTGTCGCGGGTCGGGATGGATAAACTGAGAAACCGTCCGCTGGCCGCGTTATCCGGCGGACAGCGCCAGCGGGTATTGATTGCCCGCGCCCTGGTTTCGGAACCCCGGCTGCTGCTGCTGGACGAACCGACATCCAGCCTCGATGATTATGTGGAACGCGAGCTGTATGATCTGCTCAAGGAGCTGAACCGGGATCTTACCATCGTTGTGGTTTCGCACGATATCGGTTTTGTGTCCCGTTATGTGGAGAAGGTGGTCTGCGTAAACCGCCAGGTACACATACACCCCGTGGGTGAAGTCAACGAATCCATCATTCACGACATGTACGGTGAACACGTCCATATGGTGCGGCACGATCAGGAGCACGCGCATGACTGAGTTTTTTCAGGCCCTGCTCCAGCACAGCTTCCTGCAGCATGCCCTGCTCGCCGGATTGCTGGTGAGCATCTCCTGCGGTATCGTGGGCACCTATGTGGTCACGCGTCGCATTACCTATCTCGCCGGCGGGATTGCCCACTGCGTACTCGGCGGCATGGGGTTCGCCCGCTACATGCAGGTGGTACACGACTGGGCCTTCATGACGCCCATGCTCGGGGCCATGCTTGCGGCATTGCTCGCGGCACTGGTTATCGGCTGGGTGAACATCAAGGCTCGGGAGCGGATCGATACGGTCATCAGCGCCTTCTGGGGGCTCGGCATGGCCATCGGCATCCTTTTTATTGCCAAGACACCCGGATACGGCGAAGACCTGATGGCCTACCTCTTCGGCAATATTCTACTGGTCACTCAACGCGACCTGCTGGTCATCGGCCTCCTCGATCTGGTCATTATCGCCACCGCACTGCTGTTTCACAAACAGTTTGTGGCGGTCTGTTTCGACGAGGAGTTTGCCCGGCTGCGCGGCATCAATACCAGGCTGTTCTATTTTCTGATGCTCGCGCTCGTTGCGCTGAGCGTCGTGCTGATGGTTTCGGTCGTCGGGATTGTGATGGTGATCGTCATGCTGACACTCCCCGCCGCGATCGCGGGCAGGTTTTGCCTTCGGATGGGTTCCATGATGGCCTTGGCCGCCGGGCTCTGTGCCCTGCTGACCTTCGGCGGGCTTGCCGTGAGCTATCAGCCCGACCTCCCTGCCGGGGCAACCATCATTGTGCTTTCAGGAATCGCCTACCTGCTGTCACTCCTGTTCAAACGCTCCTGATTTCTCAGATCTGATCGAGCAGCGGTCAGGTGGCCGGAGTCTTTGCATCAAAAACCCGAACGTTCAGATGGTTTCGTAGAATTCCAACATAGCTGGCACATACCCTGCTCTATATCTGTGCATGCTCTCCAAAACGAAAAAGCTAAGTCTGGTTGACATGGATGTCGGGCTTTTCGTGAGCTACGAATTTACTGCAAAATCAATGACCACAAAACTTTTTAAATGTATCCCCCTGAAATCCACCCCCCTCAAAAAGGTGATGGATCTGCGCCAGGCGGATGATCGGGACATCACGAAACTCAATCGGGTGAACTGGTTCAGCTTTATTCCATCCCGGCGTGTTTTGTGCCCGCTGTACACGTTGCAGACTGCCAGAAAATCCCCGCGCATCTTTATGCGGCTGAAACGGGGGTCGCATATCGATATGAGAGAAGCTCTGGAGCATGCTTATGAAATCTAACGACATTGGAAAAGCAGTCCTTACCCCGGTCGCGCTGGATGCCCCCATTTCATACGAACTGTGCGGCAACCAAATCATTGGCCGCTTTCTGGGATTCATTCCCATGCAGCACATCGATCTTGATTCGGTTCACTTTCTGCGGCTGGCGGCGCGTTCGGAGGTGAATCCTTTTCATCTGCTGATCAACTGGCGCCACTTCCTGATTCGCGTGCAAAGCAGATCTCCCATCTATGTTCTCCAGACGCGAAAGCGCCAGCGCATTTTCCTCAAATTGAGCGGCGGTGCACATTTCAGACTGCGTCAGGCAATTGGACGACACGCCCATAAGGAAGAACGGCGTATAGCCGCATAAAAAAAGCCCGTCTCGAAGACGGGCTTTTTCAGTTTCGGGCAATCAGGTCACCCTATCCCTTAATGGCTGCCTGCGCGGCGGCCAGTCGGGCAATCGGAACGCGGTATGGCGAACAACTGACATAGTTGAGGCCGGCTTTGGCGCAGAATTTCACGCTTTCGGGATCCCCGCCGTGTTCACCGCAAATACCGCACTTCAGATCGGGACGTGTTTCACGACCCCGCTGAACGCCGAGCTTGACGAGCTGGCCGACACCGCTCTGGTCCAGATGCTGGAACGGATCGGACGGCAGGATCTTCTCGTTGAGATAGTCCGGCAGGAAACTTCCGATGTCATCGCGGCTGTACCCGAAGGTCATCTGCGTCAGGTCGTTGGTCCCAAAGCTGAAGAACTCGGCGGTTTCTGCGATTTCGTCGGCCGTGAGTGCCGCGCGCGGAATTTCGATCATCGTACCCACCAGGTACTTAACCTTTACACCGGTCTTGGCAATAACCTCTTCGGCGTTTTCGCGTACGATCTTTTCCAAAAAGTCCAGCTCGGCCTTGGTTCCGATAAGCGGAATCATGATCTCGGGCAGCACCTTGACCGGCTTCTTGGCCTTGGCCACCTTGCAGGCGGCACCGATAATGGCCTTGGTCTGCATGACGCAGAGTTCCGGATAGGTGATCGAGAGACGGCACCCGCGATGACCCAGCATCGGATTGAACTCATGCAGCTCCTGCACGCGATCCGTGACCTGTTTAAGCGGAACGCCCAGACGCTTGGCCATCTCCTGCTGATCCTTCCGGGTATGCGGAACGAATTCATGCAGCGGCGGATCCAGCAGGCGCACCGTTACCGGCAGACCGTCCATCGCCTTGAAGATGCCTTCGAAGTCCTTCTGCTGATGCCTAAGCAACTTGGCCAGCGCGGCTTTGCGGGCTTTTTCATCCTGAGCCAGAATAAATTCGCGGATCGCCCAGATACGGTCGCCTTCGAAGAACATGTGCTCGGTCCGGCACAGGCCGATCCCCTCGGCACCGAATGCACGGGCCGCCTTGGAATCCTTTGGCGTATCGGCATTGGTGCGAACATTGATCTTGCGATTGGAGTCGGACCACTTGGAGATCTGTTCATACATTTTGTAGATCGGATCTCTCTTGGCGGCGGCCTTGCCCTCAACCACGGCCGCCACAACCGGGCTGACCTGGGTTGAGATCTGTCCTTCGTACACCGCACCGGTCGAACCGTTGAGGCTGATCCAGTCACCCTGCTTGAACACCTTCCGGCCGACGGTCAGGGTTTTCTTTTTGTAGTCAATCTTGAGTTCGGCTGCCCCGCAGATACAGCACTTGCCCCAGCCACGTGCAACGACCGCCGCGTGGGAAGTCATGCCGCCGGTGGAGGTAAGCACGCCCTGCGCCGCCCACATGCCGCCGACATCCTCGGGGCTGGTTTCATGACGTACGAGAATCAGTTTTTCATCCGCATTCTTCTTCACGGCATCCTCGGTGTCGGCGGCCTCGAACATAATCTTGCCGACAGCCGCGCCCGGACCGGCCGGAAGACCAGTGGTAACCACCTTGGCTTTTTTCTCGGCCGCGATATCGAAGATCGGAAAGAGCAACTGTTCCAGATCGTCGCCGGACAGAGTCATCAGCGCTTCTTTTTGCGTGAGGATTTTGGATTGGCTTGCACCGGTGAAGAAATCCTTTCCGGTTGCCATTTCCACCGCCCAGCGGACACCGGCCAGACCGGTACGCTTGGCGTTCCGGGTCTGCAGCATGTAGAGCTTGCCTTCCTGCACGGTAAATTCGACATCCTGCGGATGCTTGTAATGGCGTTCGAGACGATCCATGATTTTCTGCAGGTCGGCATACGCCTTTTTCCAAACCTTGGACTTTTCCTTCGGCATGTGATCCAGATCATTCGGAGTGCGGATACCGGCCACCACGTCCTCGCCCTGGGCATCGATGAGGTATTCACCCATCGCTTCGCTGTGGCCTGTACCGCCGCAGCGGGTGAAGGCCACGCCGGTGCCCGATTTTGCACCCATGTTACCGAAGACCATCACCTGAACATTAACGGCGGTGCCGAGCAGTCCGCTGATCTTGTTGATCTGACGGTATTTGTCGGCACGTTCAGAGTTCCATGAACCGAATACCGCGCGGATGGAAAGATCAAGCTGTTCGATCGGATCCTGCGGGAACGGTTTCTTAACCTTTTTCTGGTAGACCTTCTTGTAGATATCCACCAGCTCCTTCAGCTGATCCGCGGTGAGGTCGGTGTCTTCCTTGGCCTTGTATTTTTTCTTGAGGGCTTCGAGTTCCACTTCAAAATCGTGGTGGGTCAGGCCGGTATAGGGACCCATGACCACATCACCGAACATGTCGATAAAGCGGCGGTAGCAGTCCCAGCCGGTGCGCTCGTTGCCGCACTGCTCGATAAAACCGAGGACCGACTTGTCGGTGAGGCCCAGGTTCAACACCGTGTCCATCATGCCGGGCATCGAAACGGCCGCGCCGGAACGGACGGACACCAGCAGCGGATCCTTGGGATCGCCGAGCTTCTTGCCCAGGGCGTTTTCCAGCTTCTTCAGCTGGGTCTTGAGCTGTTTCTCCATTTCCGGTGCATATTTTCCGCCGGTCTTGGAATAGTACGCGCAGGCTTCGGTTGAAATGGTGAGGCCGGGAGGAACCGGCAGGTTTGCGTTTGCCATTTCGGCGAGGTTCGCACCCTTGCCGCCGAGAATCGCTTTCATGCTGCTATCGCCTTCGGTGAGCTCCTTCGAAACCCCGTAGAAGTAGACATATTTCTTTTGAGCCATCTTCATTTCTCCTTGTTTTTAAAACACCTTTGGGAACAAAAAACGTGCTATATTTAGCAAAGCGGGAAACAGAGTCAAGGCCGCCTCCTGTTTAATAAGCCCAGAAAAGCCACCGCATCTTCCGATGCCGTAATTCCCTGCCAAACTAAACAGCAGAAACAGCATCCCAAACGGCAATGTCGCCTCGGTCTTACAGGGATTAATCAACGCCACGGAGTTAACGACTTAATGTTTATAATATAAGTCAACACAAGTTCTTGTTTGCTTGCGTTAATATGGTTACCGTTTGTCTTACTTGTTTTATCAAAGGCTGGGCAGTGAGCGTTAAATAAAAGGACGAACATGAAACATTCCACGATCTGCATTATTCTTTTTTCACTTTATCATACGCTCAGTGTTCACGCGATGTTCAGTAAAGTGCGAGGAATCGATGATTCCCGCATCAACAGTGTCGCGGTCTCGGCGACGCACCCCTCTTTCATGGCGGTTGCTGCAGGAAATACCCTGTATGTCAGCGATAACGATGGACAGAGTTTCAGAAAAGCCGCCGTGCTAAAAGATGAGCAGGCAAACCATGCATTCATCTCCGCGCGCGATAACTCCAACGTCTATCTGGCCGGAACGAGACATTGCTATGTGGTCGGTGCGGAGATTGAAAGAATCTTTTCCGCCGATGAGGGAAGCGCAATCAATTTCATCAATGAGCATAATGGTATGATTTACGTGGCAACCACCGCGGGTCTTTATTATGCCAACGAAGGTCGGCTTGACTGGCAGGCGGTTCCCGGCCTGAAAACCACCAATGTTAATTCCGTGGAAGGATTTGGCGACCGCATCTATCTGGCTTGCGACAACGGGGCTTATCTTTTCCAGCCCGGTGACGGCATATTGCGCCGGCTTTTTGTCACCAGAAGCAATGGCGAGGGAGAAAGCCTGAGACCCTACCTGATCAAGGTTGATGCGTTGAGTCCCTCCCGGCTGTGGCTTTGCACCAGTAAAGGGGTGTTTCGTTCGTCCGACCGAGGCGAGAGCTGGCAGAAGTTTTACATTTCGGGTGCCGACAACGTTTCGGTATATTGCCTGGATCAGCCATCGCTGGCCGGCAACTACTTTTATATCTGCACCGATGCAGGGTTTTTCAAGGTCAACATCGCCAACGGCAATGCCCAACCGCTGTTCGAAGGGCTTTCCTCCTCCAAGACAAGGTGGATGGATTTTACCGCATCCGGTGAGATTGTTCTGGCCACGGACCGGGGACTCTTCAGCAATAGACCTCTGGCGGAAACCACCCGCGCCCAAGGCAGCCTGGAAGACTTGATGCGGTCGGAGCCGCCGATACATCAGATTCAGGAAGCGGCTTTGCGCTATAATTCGGTCCATCCTGAAAAGGTCGGAAGATGGCGAAAAAGACTAAAATTCAGAGCATTGTTCCCCAAGGTGAGCGTCGATTACGACAGAACCCTGGGTTCCAGCTTCACGAAAGACAGCCACTATTTTGCCGAAGGCCCGCATGACTGGGGGGTGTCGTTATCATGGGATGTGGGCAACCTCATCTGGAACTCCTACGAAGACGATATCGACAATCGTAACAAGTTGACCACCCAGCTACGCATGGACATTCTCGACGAGGTCAACCGGCTCTATTTTGAACGCGTGCGGCTGATGCGGGAAATTGTCGCAGTGGATCAGTCCGGCGAGGAGACGACCCTTAAGAAGCTCCGGTTGTATGAGCTGACTGCCACGCTCGACGGTTACACCGGCGGATCATTTACCCGGATGCGCCAGCATATGAATTGACGCTTGGCACCTGCCGGAGTCCAGCCCCTCCCTCGGGGTTCACACCGGCTTGCTCGCCTTTTCGGTTTCCAACGATCGCGAAATCTCCTATACACACCGGACGCAATCAGGAAACCCCATGAATATCAGCAACTATCTCAAACAAAAGCAGTCCCTTATCGACACCGCTCTCGAGGATTGTCTTCACGCCGAAGGCCCTCGTCCATCTATCCTGCACGAAGCCATGCGTTACTGTGTGCTCAACGGAGGGAAGCGTATCCGTCCTATCCTATGCGTCGCCGCCTCGGAACCTTTTGGCGCCCCGGTATCTTCCGTGATTGCACCGGCCATTGCCGTGGAATTGTTTCACTGCTCAACCTTGATTCACGACGACCTGCCCTGCATGGACGACGATGATCTGCGCCGCGGCTTGCCCACCTGCCACATCAAGTTCGGCGAAGCCAATGCCGTGCTTGCCGGTGATGCGCTCATGATCCATGCGTTCCAGGTTCTTGCCGAACATGGTCAATCGGCACTCTCGCTGGAACTGGCAAGAGCCGCTGGCTCTTGCGGAGTAATTGCCGGGCAGGTTGAAGATCTTGCGGCGGAGGATAAGAAACCCAATGCGGACCTGGTTGAGTTCATCCATATGCACAAGACGGCTATATTAATCCGGGCGGCCGTTCGCATGGGAGCCATTGCCGGCGGAGCCCGGGAGGATGAACTGGAAAACCTGAGCCTCTTCGGCGAAAAAATCGGCATGGCCTTTCAGATCGAGGACGACATCCTCGATGAAACCTCGTCCGATGATGTTCTTGGCAAACCCGCCCACTCGGATCGTGACCACCACAAGATGACCTACCCCGCCGTGCATGGCATGGAGGCCGCACAGCAAATGGTTCGCGACTTCACCAGCGATGCCGTCGTATCGCTCAACATGCTCTCCCGCGAAACCTCGGCACTGCGCGCCATTGCGGAATACCTGATGGCCCGCGAATTCTAACCTTTACGAAGGATCCCCAATGGCAGGTGAATACGTCTACACCCTCGAAAACCTCACCAAGCAGCATGGCGCAAAAACCATCCTCGAAGATGTGAATCTCTCCTTCTTTTTCGGCACGCGGATCGGCGTCATCGGCGGGAATGGCTCCGGAAAATCCAGCCTGCTTAAAATCATGGCCGGACTGGATGAAGAATATATCGGCCACTGCCACATCGCCCGCAATGCGAAGATCGGATATCTCGAACAGGAGCCCGAACTCGCGCCGGGCAAAACCGTGCAGGAAATCGTCATGGAGGGTGTCGCTGAACAGCAGGGCAAGCTCGATCGCTACGACGAAATCTGGGAACTGCTGGGCGGTGAAATTTCCGATGAAGAATCCGACAAACTCAATAACGAGGTTGCTCGGCTTCAGGATGAGATCGATGCCAAGGGGCTCTGGGAGCTGGATCGGCATGTTGACCTGGCGATGGATGCCTTGCGCCTGCCTGACGGGAATCAGGTAATTGATGTGCTCTCGGGCGGAGAAAAACGCCGCGTCGCACTCTGTCGCCTTTTGCTGCAAAGTCCCGATGTCCTGCTGCTGGACGAGCCGACCAACCATCTCGATGCCGAATCGGTCGGGTGGCTCGAGGAACATCTCAAGCGATTTGAAGGAACACTTATTGTCGTGACCCATGACCGCTACTTTCTCTCCAACGTGACCGAGTGGATTCTAGAGCTCGATGCGGGGCGTACCTTTCCCTACAAAGGCAATTATGAAGCCTGGCTGGAACAAAAGCAGCTGATCGCCGAGCAAACACAAAAACTGAATGCATCGCGCAAAAAACTGCTGAAGCAGGAGCTGGAATGGGTGCGCATGAATGCCTCGAGCCGTCTCACAAAAAACAAGGCCCGCATCAAACGTTACGAGGAGCTGGCCACCCAGGAATTCGATCCGGCTGAAGACAACCTGGCCATCCAGATTAAGCATGGCCGTCGTCTAGGCACCAATGTGGTCAAAGAGACCGATCTCGCCAAGGCCTATGGAAACCTGCTGCTGTTCGACGGGGTTGACTTCGACCTCCCTCCCGGAGGCATTGTGGGCATTATCGGCGGCAACGGGGCCGGCAAGACCACGCTGTTCCGCATGATCACCGGACAGGAAGCTCCAACTGCGGGGGCACTTGAGCTGGGCGAGAGTGTCGACATTTCGTATGTCGATCAGTTCCGTGACGATCTCGATGCCGACAAAACCATCTGGGAAGAGATTTCCGGCGGAGAGGAAACGATTGAGGTGGGCGGACGGGAAATGAGCAGCCGCGCCTATTGCGCCCGATTCAACTTCAAAGGTTCCGAGCAGCAGAAAAAGGTCGGGGTGCTCTCGGGCGGCGAACGCAACCGCGTGCATTTGGCCAAACTGCTGCGCCGCGGCGGTAATCTCCTGCTGCTGGACGAGCCGACCAATGATCTGGATGTGGCTACGCTGCGATCCCTGGAAGAGGGTCTGATTAATTTTGGCGGCTGTGCTGTCGTGATCAGCCATGACCGCTGGTTTCTGGATCGTGTTGCGACCCATATCCTCGCCTTCGAAGGCGATGGAGAAGTGATCTGGTTTGAAGGCAACTATGAAGCCTTCAAGGAGCATATGCGGCAGCAAAAAGGTGATTCGTGGACCCCGCACCGCATCCGCTACCGCCCGATCAAAAACTAGACCAAGAAAACGGCGCACAGGTGGGGAAGTCTACCCGTGCGCCGCCTGGACATCACCTGATGTCGCGTAAAGTCTAGTTATTATTACCCTGCCGATTTTTCCGGCGTTTCTGCGTGGCTTCGCGCATGGCAGCCCGCTCCTCATCGCTGAGCGTTCCGTCGCCATCCGCATCAAAGCGCTTCATCATTTCTTCGCGTGAAGGCCGTTCGCCACCCGACCGGCCGCCCCGGCGGGTTTCCATCTCGGCCCGCATTGCTTCGCGTTCGGATTCGCTGAGCTGTCCATCACCATCGGTATCAAACCGCTTCATCGCTTCATCGCGGGAAGGCCGTTCGCCATCCGGCCCGCCCCGGCGTCCGCCTTGCGACTCGCGGGCTTCCTGTGCGGCCGCACGCTCTGATTCGCTCAACACGCCGTCGCCGTCGGTATCAAAGCGTTCCATAAACTGTCCGCGTGTCGGCCGGTCGCCTTTGCCCTGCCTACCGGCGCGTTCACCCTTCGATTCTTCTTCTGCCGCTGCAATAGACATCGCACCCGCGACTGCCATGCTCAGACCGATCGTTTTCAATACCCGCGTATTCATGCAATACCTCCTGTTGTTGAGTTGCATTTCAGTTGCTGGATATTAAACGGACGGCGCAGTGGAATATTGTGCGATTTTTTCAGAACCGGAAACTAGGCCGGCCTCTGAGTCTGCAGTTTGCGTACGCGCAGCGGCAAGGTGGAGAGGGTTTCATCATCGATGGCCAGATTGATCTGATAGTCCGCAAAAACATCAAATTTTACATTCTGGAAGTTGAGGATGAGGTTGACGGCCACCGAGCCCACATCATCGCCCATGCGCGGATTGACCTCGCCTTCCATAGATTGGAAAACAGGAATTCCGTCGGGATTGACCAGTTGAAGGCCGACCTTGTGGGCGCCCTCCTCCATCTTATCGAAGCGGATACGCAGGGCGATGGCGCAGGCCGGATGAACAACCGGCATCTTGGCGGCGTATATCTGATCAAAAGTTCCGAGTATATTCAGCTTTCCATGGTTGTCGGTGGCGGCATCGCACAGAGCAAAAACTTCGATTTTCATGGTCAATCTCCTGAGGGAAGAGTCGGGCGGAGCGAACTTCTAAATAAAGCAACCTGCTTCGCGGGTTTGGATTAAATGGTCACGGCACCTTCGGATGCGGAACCTACCAGCTTGGCATACTTGCCCAGCACACCGGTTTTGTGCTTGGGCCGAGGCGGCTTCCACTGCGCGAACCTGCGCTTCATTTCGGCTTTAGAAAGCTTTAGTTCAATCGAGCGCTTTTTAGCATCGACGGTGATAATATCGCCGTTTTTGACAATGGCCAAGGGGCCGCCCTCGCAGGCTTCCGGCGCGACATGCCCGATCACAAATCCATGGCTTCCGCCGGAAAAGCGGCCGTCCGTGATCAGCGCGACATCCTTTGCCAGCCCGCGACCCATGATGGCGGATGTCGGAGCCAGCATTTCGCGCATGCCCGGCCCGCCCTTGGGACCTTCATAGCGTATCACGACGACATGCCCCTTCTTGACCGAGCCGTCGAGAATCTTGCTTAGGGCCTGCTCCTCGGAGTTGAACACCAGGGCTTTGCCTTCGAACGTCAGCCCCTCTTTGCCGGAAATCTTGGCCACCGCACCATCCGGCGCAAGATTTCCCTTGAGAATAACGAGATGGCCCTCGGGCTTCATCGGTCTACTGATGGGGCGAATAATATCCTGTTTTCGCGGATACGGTTTCACGAGTGCGAGATTCTGTCTGATCGTCTTACCTGTAACCGTCATGCAGCTGCCATCGATAAGACCCTCTCTCAGGAGCCGGGACATGAGCGGGGCAATACCACCAATCGCGGCCAGATCGGCCATGACATATCGTCCGCTTGGTTTGAGGTCGGCCAGCACCGGCACCTTCTTGCCAATGGCTGTAAAATCGCTCAGCTTCAAATTGACCCGCGCGGCTTTAGCCATGGCGAGCAGATGCAATACGGCATTGGTTGATCCGCCCAGTGCTGTCACGACCACAATCGCATTGAGAAAAGCCTTTCGCGTCATGATGTCGGAAGGTTTGATCCCGCGCTCGACCAGATGCATGACGGCGCGGCCGGCCGCATGGGCCTCCTGCGACTTGTCCCGTGACGCCGCGACACGTGAAGAGCTATTGGGCAGACTCATACCGAGCGCCTCGATCGCCGACGCCATCGTATTG
>JABDQT010000158.1 GCA_013042165.1 Kiritimatiellales bacterium
AAACATTTGTAGAGCGTGGCGTCCGTATCGGCGGTATCGCTTGGAACGGCAATCGTGGGAATGCGACTCGAGCCGAGCCATTCCCTTGACCGGGCGTCCGGCATTTTGTCCTTGGCGCAGGTGAGTATGATACCGCCGAGCTTTTCCTCGGGAAGTGACTCGTTATAATCAAGAATGCGTTTCAGGCGCGTGTGCGATCCGGCTCCGATCACGGCGATGTCGCGCGGGCGCAGATGGCCTTCCGGGCGGAAGACATCCGAACCCTGTGAAATAATCTTAACCTTGCGGCAGGGGAGATGCCATGCCTTGGCAGTACGTCCACCCTTGATCGTGTGATGGTTTTTGAAGCTGTGGCTGATGAGATGCATGGACGGGTTGTTGAGATATTTCACCTGCGGCATGTAGCCGAAAATATTCAAGGAAGGGTCCCATTCCGGAAAGATGCGGTCGAGCGCGTCTTCGGTCAGCACATCAGCCATCATGTCCACTTTGTCGGGAAGCACCTTGTTGAACAGTACGCCGGCCACCCGGCTGTGCTTGTGCATGAAGTAGGAGAGATCAACTTCCAGCTCATCGAGGGTGCGGCCAATACCCCCGCCGACCAGATAGAGAATCTTTGCATCCAGCAGGTTGGCCACGCGCGCGTTGGACAGTCCCACCACGGAACCCACTCCCGGATGGCCGGTGCCTTCGGCAATGATCAGTTTCTTGCTCGAGAGCGATTCCACGGTTTGATGAATCGACTCTTCAAATTTGGCGGTGATGGCTTGCGGATTGTCGCTCTTGATATAGGCGCGCGTGACGCCCGAGACCACGCGCACGGATGAAAGGATGCCCATGTCCGGCATTTCGAGTCCGGTGAATTCCTTGACGATGCGCACATCTTTGTCGATGCGCTCGCCGTTGGGCAAGGTGACCATTTCCTGCCCGACCGGCTTGAAGTAGCCGATATCCTTCGGATCGATGTGGTTGCAGAGGGCGGAGATGATGCCCAGGCTGGTAACGGTTTTCCCGGCGTGCTGTCGCTCGCCGGCGATAAAGACAACAGTTGGTTTGCTCATGCGGTATTCTCCCGATTGGGGAGCAGTGTCTTTCATTCAGGGCCTGCTGCAAAGCGAAACCTTTGGCGAATAATGACTGAATTCGGGGCCTGTACCGGTGGATACCGCTCCAGCAGGATCAAATAGTGAGGGAGCGGGATTGAGCTTGGGTTTTGAGTCTGATAGGAACGCAGGTATGAGTACGATGGAACTCAGTGCCAGCCTTGAGGATTACCTGGAGATGATCTTCTTTCTCTCCCGGGAAGATGGAAAGGCGCGCCCCAAGGACATTGCCGAGCGCATGCATGTGCGTGCCGCCTCGGTGACCGGGGCGTTGAAGGCCCTTTCCGAAAAAGGACTCATCAATTATATCCCCTATGCGTCGGTCACCTTGACCGATAAAGGGCGCGAAATTGCGAGCCGGATTGCAGTTAAGCATGAAGCACTGCTCCACTTCTTTACCCAGGTGCTGGGGATCGACGCAGCGGAGGCCGAGGAGTTTGCCTGCTCGATGGAACATACGATTCCCGACCATATCCTGCAACGGCTGGTGCGTTTCGCCGAATATACCGAAACATGCCCGAGCTTTAATGCGAGCTGGCTGGAGAGCGCAGAAGCGTATTTTTGCAAGGCGCAGGATTGCGAGCAGCGCTGCGAGAAGTGCCGGCTCGTCGACTGACCGGTTTCGGCATCCAGCCTACCCCAGGTGCCGCTGGAGCATCTTGAATATCATCTCCTTCTTAACCGGTTTGGCGAGGTAATCGTCCATACCGGCTTCAAGGCACTTTTCCCGGTCGCCCGCCATGGCGTTGGCGGTAAGGGCAACGATCGGGACGCGGGCGCTGACGCCGGACTCGTCTTCGAAGCTGCGGATGTTGCGGGAGGCTTCATAGCCGTCCATGCGCGGCATCTGGCAATCCATGAATATCAGGTCGAAGTGAGTGCCGTTCTTCACCATGTTCAGCGCCTGTTCGCCGTCCTCGGCGACTTCGACCTCGAATCCACCCTTCACGAGCATACGCTTCACAACCGTTTGATTAACCAGGTTGTCCTCAGTGACGAGGATCCGGCGCGCACCGATCGAGACTTGTTCCGGTTCTTCGGTTACCGGTGGCATAATGGCTGACTGGACTGTGGCGGGCTGGGCCTGCATTGGCGCGACCTCATGCGTCCCCAGGGAGTCGATTGAATACCCAAGCGCGTTCGCGGTCTTGGACAGCAGGTCAATAAGGCGAATCGGCTTGATTAGATTGGTGGCCAATCCTGCGCGATCGAGTGTTCGGAAGTCGCGATTGGTGATCGAGCAGATGATGAACAAGGTCAGTTGTTCGAATTCAGGATTGTTGAAAAACGGGTTTTCGGCTTCATAGGCCAGATGCTCCTCAATCAGCACGATCCTAAATTCGTCGTTACGGATGCGTTCGGTGGCATCATTCAGGGAGGGGATGATTTCCGTCGAAAGTCCCCATCGGCTGAGCCACTCCGCCAGTGCCTGGCCCATGATTTTCTTTTGATCGATCACGAGAATGCGCTCTCCCTTGAAGGGGGTCTGGTCAATCGGAGCTGTGCGGGTATCCTCGGCAATGGGCAGGTTGACACGGAACCAGAACGAGGAGCCTTTCCCCAGTTCGCTGTCCATCCCGATCTTGCCCTCCATCAGGTCAACGAGCTGTTTGCAAATCGCCAGGCCGAGCCCGGTTCCGCCATATTCGCGAGTGGTGGAGGAGTCGACCTGTGAAAACTTCTGGAACAGGGCGGGGATTTCATCGCGGGAAACCCCGATGCCGGTATCCGTTACCGTAAAACTGATGGTTGTTTCCTGGGCCGTTCCAGCCACACTCTTGATGTCGATGTAGACGTGGCCTTCGTGGGTGAACTTGAGCGCATTGGTGACCAGGTTCATCAGAATCTGGCGTATGCGGCCCGCATCTCCGACAACCGCAGGAGGCGTATTCGGCTCATAGCGAAGAATCAGGTCGATATCCTTTTCAAGCGCCATCGGAGTCAGCAGGTCAACGATATGCTCACATGTTTCGCGAAGATCGAACGGCTGAGGCTCCAGTGCGAGTTTCCCGGCTTCGATTTTAGAGAAGTCGAGAATGTCGTTGAGCAAGATCAGGAGCGCGTTGCTCGAGGTCTGGATGATGTTGATATATTCCTGCTGTTCCTTGCCCAGAGCCGTGTCATACAGCAGGCTCGCTGTTCCGATGATTCCGTTCATGGGGGTGCGGATTTCATGGCTCATACTGGCCAGGAAGTCAGACTTCGCCTGTGCGGCCTGCTCGGCCTTTTCGCGGGCCACGAGGAGCTGTCGGTTGGCCTGCTCAAGGCGTTCGCGGGCATCATTGGTGTCTTCCATCATGCCCATCATGATTTGCTGGTTCTCTTCGAGCTCCCGGCTGCGCTTGTCGAGCAGACGATTGGCCTCCTTCATCTCCAGTTCGGCTTTTTTCCGATCCGTGATATCGAGCAGGGTGCCCACCATTTGAAGCGGTGATTGATCCGTTTCACGTTCAATCACTCGACCGCGGTCCAGCACCCAGATCCATGAATCTTCTCCCTGTCTCAAGCGGTATTCGCAGGTATAGGTTGCTGTTTTCCCCTCTAGATGCGAGGTGAGCGTTTGATTGACGGATTCGTGATCTTCCGGGTGAACATGGTGGTTCCTCCAGTCGAGTTTTTCGGAAAGGTTGTCGGGGTGGTAGCCAAGAATGGCGGTCAGCCTGTCGTTATGAAAGTGCGTGTTTTGCTTGATGTTCCAGTTCCAGTATCCCAAATCGCCGCCGTGGAGGATCTGTTCCATGTTGCGGCGTGCCTGCTCCAGCTCAACCTCGGCTTTCGCGCGCTCAGCAATTTCGTTTTTAAGTTCGGCATTGTACCGCTCCGCATCCTCCATGATGCTGAGCAGCACCTTACGGTGCTTCTTCAGTTCGTCGGCTTCGGTTTCGAGAAACTCGTTGGCCTTCATCAGTTCCTGCAAGGCTTCGATGGTCTCGTGCAACTCGCTGCTGCGTTCGTGTTGGTTTTTGTCCAGATGAAGCCCGGCCACGCGGCCAAGCAGATAGCTGAGAACAACGACAAATCCGATGACCACCCCAACCAGATAGGGAAAGTTTTCCGAGGAGGGCATGGAGGAGACGTACACCGCGCCCGCGAACAAGAGAGACGCAAAAGCGCACGCCAAGGAAAACCGGGCCGCCAGCCGATTTTTGAGCTTTGGATTTTTAAGTGTGCGTTTCTTGGATTTCATGGGGCTAATCCGCTTGAGCGCTGTTGTATCGTTTTTCACGGTTCAACTGGACAAGCAGGGTATTGATTTCTGCCTTGAGTTGAAGAATGCGGCCCTCTCGACCGGTGGCAACCGCGCCGAACCGCTCAAGATCCTCATTGGTCGCTTCCAGCTCCTTTTCGCGTTTTCGCAGCTCATCGATGCTGCGATGCAGGTGTTCATTCAATTCGGCCAGCTCCTGCGCAGCACGTGATTCGACCCTGCTGCGGATCCGAATCAGCACCATAGCCATAAGAACAAGAAACAAGCCGAATACTGTCTCCCGTTGCGCATATCGGCGCAAAAGACGTTTAACCGTGCCGAGTTCCTGCGCGGCAAAATAGACGAGTCCCGTTCCATCCGGATGACCGACGAAGAACACCGCCATACGAAAGAGGCCGTAATCGAGG
>JABDQT010000160.1 GCA_013042165.1 Kiritimatiellales bacterium
ATGCAGGAGTGCATGGTCGCTGGTGGTAAATGGGGAGAAGAAGTAGCAGCGAAAGCCATTCAGAAAGTTCAGCAATATCAGAAAGAAAAGGAATGATTCCCAACCAGTGGTTTGAGGCTATCGTGAAAACGTCGGCTAATCCGGTCAGAGTTTAATTCCACTCAGCCTCACCCATAACGTTCGATTGATAAATAAAAATGGGTTTATTAAGATTAATACTCGGTTATCCAATCATCGGAATCATCCTTTTCGGGTACATGACGATATGGATTGTTTTTCAATTATTTAGAGTCAAACGTGAGACAACACCTCAAGATAAAATAGGTAAATTAGCGATATTAATGATCGGGATTATTGGCCTGATCATTTCGTTAAAATCACTTATTTACGAAAATATACATGAATAAAAATCGAACCAGAGCTTGGAGCCGACACGGTACGACGCCCGGTTGTTAAGGCATCGTTTATTCCCCGTGACGGCTCACGCTGAACGTTCTGCTGAGATAAATATAATGAATCAGGAATTAATAGTTTGCCACAAATGCCTTCATCAAAATTGTGATACCCGAGATTTTTGTGAAAGATGTGGAGCACCTATTGGTACATTTACAACAATATCACCTTTAGAGAGAATCCAAGCAGAAGGGCATGCGTATCGGGAAGCCTCATCAAACCCGACAAAGCCTATTGTGCTGATCGGTGTTTGGCTCCTGTTCGCCCCTGGAGCAGCCTTGTTGTTTTATGCCCTGTTTAAAATCATTACAAAAAAAGCATGGTCAGAAGATATTGCATGGTTCCTTTGTTACGGAGCGATCTCTATCGCATTGCTGAGCAAAACCACCATTAATTTCATAAAGAATAAAAAGAAGGCAGAACCAGCCATCTGAAGTTGACCGCCAACCAAAAAAGCCCGGCCGTGATGACCGGGCTTCGGCTTAGGTGGCGAGCAGCCCCTACCCCTTCAGTGCCTCGGCGATGGCATCGCACACATAGTCGATGTTGGCGGAGGTCAGACCGGCGACGTTGATGCGGCCGCCTTTGACGATGTAGATGCTCTTGTTTTCCTTGAGCCATGTTACCGCATCGTCGGAGAGCCCGCTGAAGGAAAACATCCCGCGTTGCTCCTTGATGAAGGAGAAGTCCTGCTCCACCCCGCGCGCGGCGAGACCGTCCACCAATGCCGCGCGCATCGTCTTGATGCGTTCGCGCATTTCTGCCACTTCGCCGATCCACTGGTCATACAGCGCCGAGTCATCCAGCACTGCACTGGCCGACAGCCCGCCGTGGGCCGGCGGATTGGAATAGTTGACGCGAATGGTTTTCTTGACATGGCTCATGGCTACAGCCGCTTCGGCCGCGGTCGGGCTGACGATGGTCAAGGCGCCGGTGCGCTCGCAATAGAGCCCGAAGTTTTTAGAGAACGAACTCGCGACGAGGAAATCGATGCCGGCGGCGGCCAGCTTTTCGACTGCGGTGCGGTCTTCTTCGATGCTGTCGCCGAAGCCCTGATAGGCAAAGTCGAGGAACGGCATCCAGCCCTTGGCCGCGGCCACGGCCACCACTTTGTCCCACTGCTCGGCGGAAAGATCCACGCCGGTCGGATTGTGGCAGCAGACGTGCAGCAGTACGATGTCGCCCGCAGGCACGCTTTCGAGCCCTGCCAGCATGCCTTCGAAATCGACATCCTTCGTTTGGGCGTTGTAGTAGGGATAGTCTTTGATGCCGAAGCCGGCGGCGGTGAAGATGCCCTTGTGGTTGGCCCAGGTCGGGGTACTGACCCACAGCGTGGCGTCGGGGCGGAATGCCTTGAGCAGATCGGCACCCACGCGCAGCGCTCCGGTACCGCCCGGAGAGTGGATCGTGGCGGCGCGGCCGGAGGCGATCACTTCGCTGTCCGCGCCGAAGAGCAGTTTCTGCACGTTGGCGCCATAGGCCGGGCTGCCGGAAATCGGGAGATAGCCTTTCGAGGTTTCGGTCTCAACGAGTTTCTGCTCGGCGGTCTTGATGCATTTGAGGATCGGGGTATTCCCCTGATCGTCCTTGTAGACCCCGACGCCGAGATTGACCTTGTTCGGATTGGCGTCCTTTTTAAAGGCTTCGGTGAGTCCGAGAATGGCATCGGCCGGGGCCGCTTCAATTTCTTTCCACATAACTGCTTCCTTTGTTTTATCCGAAATAGCGGTCGTACCACCGCTGAATGGTATCTTCTTCGACCTTCACAATATTGATTTCACGTTTGGCGTTTTCCGGTGAATCGGACGCATGCGCGGCATTCACCATGACGTCGGTGCCGAACTCCTTGCGGACGGATCCGGGGGCGGCTTTGCTCGGATCGGTCGGGCCGAGGATGTTCCGGATTTTATCCACGGCGTTATCGCCGGCATACACCAGTGTCATGCAGCGGACCTTGCCTTCGGCGCCCACCTCGTCGCCATGCACATCCGGCGCCCACTGACCGGTCATGAACTGCATGATGCTGTAAAACTTGTGATCGCCGAACGAGGGTCCAAGGGTGTCGGTCAGCGCCTTTTTAACGCCTTCGGACATCTCGAACCCGAACTCGTCGGTGAGCACCTTGCAGGCGCGGTCGACCGCCATCCCGCCGAGCTTCTCGCGCAGGATCGGCTGAACCGGTCCGTAGAACTCGAGCGCCTCGGCCAGGCTCATGCGCAGCAGCTTGGCGCCGATCAGGCGCAGGCCGGAGCGCGAAAAAATGTCGATGATGTTGCCCGGCCGCGAGCTTGGAAAGGTAAAGTTGTCGGGCTTGATGATCACGAGCGTCTTCTGGATATTGTCCTGATCGGCCAGCCGAATGGCGTTGTCCAGAATGCCGCCGTCGGCCACCGAATACTGCGCCCAGAGTCCCATGACATTCTGAACCGACTCGACCGTCGGCCCCACCAGCACCGCCGGCTCGAAATAGGTAACGGATCCGTCATGCGCCTTGATGAAGTCGCCATAGGTTCCGCGCAGCGTATCGGCGCTTTCCACGGAATCTTCAAAACCGCCGACGGCATCACGCAGTTTCCGCACCGCGTTTTCGCCTTCAAACAGCAGCATCATCACACGGTGAACCTGCCCGTCCTCATCGGGCGCAAACTCGCGCTCGATGTAATCCGAAAGCAGCTCGCGCATTTCCGGCCAGACATCATCGTTGTTACGGATCAACTCCGCATATTTTCCTACCAGCTCATTGCTGGGACCAAACATTCGCGCAGCAACCAGATCGAGCCCGGTCAGGCTCAACAGACGGCTGACCACCCCGCCCGTGCGCGATTTACGCAACGTGTATGGCGTGATGAATACATAACCGAGTTCCTTTGACATTCACATCCTCCTGAAGTATTGAGACTGTACATACCGAGCCGGAGAAGCCGGCACAATCTTGAAATACGTTTTTATGGATAGCGATAACACACCCAATCCCCTTCCCGAAAAGGTCGTTCGACGCCACGCCGAGCTGATCGTCGACCTGCTTCCGGACCTTTCGAAACTTGTTTTCGAAGATGGAAGGCCGGCCGATACACTCCTCAATACCTATCTGCGTGCGCACCGCGAACTGGGTTCCCGCGACCGGCGTTTCCTTGCGCAGGCCGTCTTTTCCTACTTCCGCTGGTATGGGTGGACGGTCAACCGGCTCGGTCTGAATCCGGTCGAGGCCTGCCTGGTCGGAGCCGCACTCGATATGGCCACGCTGCCGCAGAGCTTCGAGTATCTTGCAGGCCGCTGCAAACTGCCCTTCAAGGTCGAGCCGGTGGGTGACCAAAGCGTCGAGGAAAAATGTTCGGTGCTTGCGGAATGGTTCAAGGATGAGCCTGCTTCAGAATCTCTGGCGCTTAGCGACCTGGTCCTGCCGGAGTTTGGCGAGCTCGTCGATCCGGATCAGGCGAACCGGTGCATCGTTGAATTTCAAAAGCGTCCGCCCGCATGGATCCGGGCTCGGACGGAACCCGAGGCCATTACCAAAGCGCTGCATGAGCGGCAGGTCCCGACCGCCTCGCACGATCGGGTGACTGCGGCCGTCTCTGTGAAAGGCGGCGTGAGCCTGGCGGGTATTCTTTCGGAGCAGATCAGCCAGTTTGTGGTGCAGGATATCACATCGCAATGCGTTGGCCTGGTCTGCGCACCCAAAAAAGGCGAAGACTGGTGGGATTGCTGCGCCGGGGCCGGCGGCAAGGCCATGCACCTGATGGATCTGATGGAACAGGACGGCAAGGTGCTTGCCACCGACATCCGCGCACCTGCGCTCAAGGAGCTGAAGAAGCGCGCACGCAAACATGGGATCAAACATATCCGCACCCAGCCCTTCAACGCCGTGAACGATGAACCCTTCACCAAAACGTTCGATGGTGTATTGGCCGATGCGCCCTGCTCCGGATGGGGCACGTGGAGCCGCAATCCCGACGCGCGCTGGCGCACCTCCCGCCGCGATGTGGCCCAGTGTGCGAACCGTCAGCTCAAGATTTTGAACAACGCCGCCTGGTGCGTAAAGCCCGGCGGGGTGATGGTCTATGCCGTCTGCACGCTCACGCGCCCGGAAACCGAGGAGGTTGTAATGAACTTTCTCGACCACCACGCCAACTTCAAGCTCGACCCCTTCCCCAACCCGCTCACCGGTGAACCGACCAGCGGCCAGCTGCAAATCTGGCCGTGGGACGCCGATTGCGACGGCATGTACATCGCCCGCCTCGTGCGCGATGCGGAATAGGCGCCCTCAATCCTCCAGGCGCTCGCAATATTCGATGTCGGTATTCTCAAACGTCGCCCGCCCCAGCCGCAGGCGGATGGTTTCGGCCTGCGGATGCGGCAGCAGCAGCGAGTCGAGCACGAGCTTTCCTTCCAGATCCCTGTCATAACCCCGCAGGCGCAGACGGACCCGCGCATTCAGCACAAGACCGAATTTTTCCTCCACGCGCAGGAAAGCCTCCTTTTGCTCGGAGAGAAACTGGAACCACCCCTCTTCGCCGAGATCGCGCGGGAACTCCAGCAGGTCGTCTGCCGAAAAATTAAAATCCATCTGGTGCCTGGGATCTGCCATTGCGCGGAAAGATAGACGAAAAAACGGCAGTTGAAAATTGGCTTTCTATTTTTTCCGTCTTCTGAAACAAATGAAGGAAGCAAGGAACAGAACCATGATCCGAAACATCATATACCTGACCGCGGCCGCCACCGTGCTGCTGACCGGATGCGTGAGCCGAACGACAACGGTCAAGCCCAGCGGAACGGAAGGGAATGAGGATTTTGGAATAAACTCCTCTAAAGTCGTCGAAAAAAAACTCATCTGGATCTGGCAGGACGAGTTCCGTAATCCGTAATAGACATCCCAAAAAAAAGCTCCTTCACGAAATGTAAAGGAGCTTGAAATCTGGGGTGAAAGACGGGACGGCCATTCCCTGCGGTCATTGCTTTCTGCGAAAGCCTCGCTGCGCGTCAAACCCGCTTTCGGGTTCTCATCCCATCCACGCACAAGAAAAGCTCCTTCGCGAAACGCAAAGGAGCTTGAAATCTGGGGTGAAAGACGGGACTCGAACCCGCGACTTCCTGAACCACAATCAGGCGCTCTAACCAACTGAGCTACAATCACCAACCTAAGAGGACGCAAAAGATATCGTTACCCGCCGGAAAATCAACCGTTTTTCAATAGAAATTGATTCCCCTGCGCACGGTTCGTTTTTTGGCCCTTCATTTGATGGCGGCAAGGCGTTACTCTTTCGGCATGAAATCAGCACAGCGCATTCTTCTGATTGCAGGCATGCTGCTCGGCCTGCCGCTTGCGGGCGTTTGGCTGTCCGGGCAAGGGTTGTCTGCCTATCTCCAGTTTCCGCCGCGCACACAGTATGTCGCGCACGCCCCGTTTTCCTGGCCGGTCTTCGTTGTTCTCGCGCTGTTGATTCTGGGAATAACGCTACCCTTTCTTATTCGGATTGCCCGTTCAGTCCTTCCGAGGTCCCGGACCTCGGCTACATGGACTGCCACAAACCGTGTGGCCGAGATCCAAGATCTCGGTTTCCCCTGGTGGGGCTGGCTGGCGCTGGCGCTGGGCGGTCACTGCTGGATTCTGGCGTGGTCGCGGCAGGCGTGGTTCGAGCCGTACCAGCTCTACACCTTCACGCCGCAGTGGCTGTGCTACATCGTCACCCTTAATGCACTGACCTGGCGGCGCAGCGGCCGTTGCCTGTTGACGCACAACACAAAGTTTCTCCTGTGGCTTTTTCCGGTGAGCGCGGTCTTCTGGTGGTTTTTCGAATATCTCAACCGCTTTGTGCAAAACTGGTATTATATCGCCTGCGAAGATTTCACTCCCCTGCAATATGCTGCGGCGGCCACCCTCTCCTTCTCCACCGTCCTGCCTGCCGTGCTTTCAACCGAAGAGTGGCTGGCTTCGTATCCGCGCAGCAGCGCGGGCCTGCATCGGTTTATCCCGATTCGAATCAGCAAACCAAAACAGCTGGCCCGGGTGCTGCTGGCCTTGTCCGCGGCCGGGCTCTTCTTTATCGGCTGGTTTCCTGATCAGCTATTCCCGCTGCTGTGGGTTGCCCCGCTCCTGCTGCTGATGGCATTCAATACGTTGCGCGGCGGTTCCTTCTTTCCGGAAATACAAACCGGCGACTGGCGGCGCGTTTACCGCTTCTGTCTGGCGGCCCTGATCTGCGGGTTCTTCTGGGAACTCTGGAACTGGCACAGCCTCGCCAAGTGGGTCTATTCAGTTCCATACGTCGCTCGCTTTCATCTTTTTGAAATGCCGATCCTCGGCTACAGCGGCTATCTGCCGTTTGGCCTCGAGTGCGCGGTCGTGGCGGAGCTGGTCCGAAGACGCCTCTAACAACAATTATGGCTTCGGTATGACATATATGTCGAATATGTTACGGCATGACGCCGCACAGTAAAGAATACCGGCGACGCAATCCTCTTAATACAATGCACTTAAAGCATAACGCCTGTTCTCTGGCATAACTCGTGCAGCACCCGAGAGGCTTTATTTGTTGGTTCTGAAAAGCTTGCCGCGTCTTCACGGCGCGCAGTTGGACGGGATCGAGGATGCAACAAACAGGAGAGAGAGAATGCCAAAATCAAAACTGGCAGCCGTTCTGGCTGCCTTTGTCGCGCTATTGTGCTCTGCAGGCACGGTGTTCGCGGCGGACGGATCCCCCGAAGTAGATACCGGTACAACGGCGTGGATGTTAACCTCAACCGGTCTCGTGCTGCTGATGGTTCCCGGCTTGGCCATGTTCTACGGCGGCCTTGTCCGCACCAAGAACGTACTCGGCACCATGATGCACTCCTTCGCCGCTATGGCGATTGTCGGGGTCCTCTGGATGGTCTGCGGCTATTCCATGAGCTTCGGTTCGAACGTGCTGGGCGGATGGTTCGGGTGGAACTCCGACTATTTCATGCTCAAGGGCATCGACACCACCATCATGGATGCGGGCATTCCGGAATATGTCTTCGCCATGTTCCAGGGCAAGTTTGCCATCATCACCCCGGCACTGATCGCCGGCGCCTTTGCGGAACGCGTCAAGTTTCGCGGCTACTGCATCTTTATCGCGCTCTGGAGCCTGATCATCTACAACCCGCTCTGCCACTGGGTCTGGGCGGAAGACGGCTTCCTCTTCCAGAAGGGCGCCATCGACTTTGCCGGCGGCACCGTGATCCATATTTCCGCCGGCGCGGCCGCGCTCGTGGCGGCCCTCTACCTCGGTGCCCGCCGCGGCTATCCGAAAACCGCCATGCATCCCAACAGTCTCGTCATGACCCTCACCGGTGCGGGCATCCTGTGGGTCGGCTGGTTCGGCTTTAATGCCGGCTCCTCCGTGAGCAGCGGACTCGCGACCGCGCAGGCGCTGGCCGTCACCCAGATCGCCGCCGCTGCCGGTGCGCTCTCGTGGATGATCCTTGAAGGCGTTCTCCACAAGAAGGCCACCACCCTCGGTTTTGTCTCCGGGGTACTGGCAGGCCTCGTGGCCATCACACCCGCCGCCGGAGCGGTGCAGCCTTGGGGCGCACTGGTGCTCGGGCTGGTTTCCTCGGTGCTCTGCTATTTTGCCATCGAGCTGAAGAACAAACTCGGGTACGACGACACGCTCGACGTGTTCGGCATCCACGGCGTTGCCGCCCTTTGGGGCGCGATCGGCCTGACCTTCGTACTGCGTCCGGGCACCATCGATGTCAGCATGCTGCATCAGCTTTGGGTGCAGACCGAAGGCTGCCTTGTCAGTCTCGTCTATTCCGGCGTCATGACGCTCATCCTGCTCATCCTCGTCGAAAAGCTGTTCGGCTTCCGACTCAGCGAAGACGAAGAAAAGGCCGGCATGGACCACAGCCTGCACTCCGAGCGCGGCTACGGGATGCTGAATCTTAATTCGTAATCGTCCTTCGTCCTCGTCGTCGTACTCGCTTCTTTTTCGAGGGCGAGAACGAGTTCGAGGACGAGGAGGAAGTTGAAAACATATTTTGAGGACAATAAAATGAAACTGATTACCGCAATCATTCAGGAAGACAAGCTCGACGAAGTGCGCGAAGCGCTCATCGCCGCCGAGATCGGACGCATTACCGTCATCCGTGTCGATGGACACGGCCAGCAGGAAGATACCGAAATCTACCGCGGCATTGTCGTGGTGCCCAACCTGATTCCCAAGGTTGAGCTCAAGATCGCTGTCAACGAAGAGTTTGTCGACATCACCGTCGACACCATTCTTCAGGCGGCACGCCATGGCGCAGACGGCGCGGTCGGCGACGGCAAGATCTTCATCACCCCGCTCGAGGAGTGCATCCGCATCAGCAGCGGTCAGCGTGGCGGTGAAGCCATCTAGATGCGGTTAACCGTTATCGGTTACCAGAGAGGGCGGCCCATCGGCCGCCCTTTTTTGTCTTTGGTTTATCGTAGACGCGACGCC
>JABDQT010000167.1 GCA_013042165.1 Kiritimatiellales bacterium
TCTCCTTCACTCGTATTCTAGGCCTTATTTTCAAGCTGTCAACCTGTACGACAAACGGTCTTCCGCTGTCACTAAAACCATGCCCTTCCATTGACCTGTCTTCTTTTTTTGGCGATGATGTTCCGGACTTATATGGGGGTGCATATGGAAGGGTTCCTGGTTTTACTCGTTCTGCTGGTCGTCTTTGCTCCGATCACGATATCGATCGTTGCCATTGTGAAAGTCTCAAACCTGAGGCAAGAGCTGCTGAAGCTGCGCAGGCAGTTGCTTACGAAGCCGCAACTGAGACCCGCGCCGCAACCGGTCAAGCCGGCGGATGAAGCGAAAACACCGGTTCCGGTTGCCTCGCCTCCATCATCTCCCTCTCATGAGGCTGCTTCGGCTCCTGCGCCCAAGGTTGATTCGGCTCTCCGCACGCCCGTCGTTCCCATGCGGACCAGGCAGGCCAAGCCGAAAGCGGGGCTCGAGTTCATGATGGGTGGCAAGGCGGCGGCTTTTGCCGGTATTGCCATTCTCGTTACCGGCATTGTCTTTCTGGTCGGCTATGCCATTCAGAATTCCTGGATCGGTCCGGGTGCGCGGGTGGTATTGGGCCTGCTGTCGGGCGGAGTGCTTGTGGGCCTTGGCCATTTTATGGGCCGGAAGGATGCAAAGTACGCGCTGTTTGCAAGGGTACTGACGGGGGGCGGAAGCGCGCTCTTCTACTTCACGGTCTTTGCCTCATACGCTTTTTATCATCTTATCGGTGCCGTCGCCGCCGGGGCGGGCCTCTTTGCCTGCGCACTGGCGGTTTTCGGGCTCGCCATGGTATACCACGCGCAGTCGGTTGCCGTGCTGGGCGTGCTCGGATCCTTCATTACGCCGTTACTAATTGGTGGCGATATGGATGCCGGCATCTTTCCGCTGGTCTATGTGGCGCTGGTCAATGTGCCGGTCATTCTGCTGGGTGTCCGCCGAAAATGGCAGGGGCTGTACAATCTGTCTTTTGCTTTCACATTGGTCCATTTTCTCATTTGGATGGAATGGGTCGGCAACAGCGAACTGGGGCCGGGGCTGGGTTTTGCTGTACTCTTCTTTCTGCAGTTTGCTGCGCTCGGACTGCTCAAGCTCCGTTGTGAGCAGAAGGTGGCGGGGCGGAATATCGATATGATCCGGCTGGTATCGGCTTCCCTGCTTCTGCTGGGCGCGGTGTATTGGCTGCTCGAGGATGCCGAAAAACAGCAGTGGGTTGGTGGCGCGTTCCTGATACTGGCGTTGCTTCACATCGCTCTTGCGCAGTTTGCCTATAAGGTGCTCACGCGGTTTAACGCCGAAATTCTGGCGTTTCTTGCAGGCGGATTGGTCTTTGCCACGCTGGCGCTACCGGCGCAGCTAGATGGCGAATGGGTGTCGCTGGGATGGGCGGTCGAGGGTGCGGTGCTGGCATGGTTTGCTTTGCGGGTGCAGTCACGCACGTTGCTGGCCGGGGCTTTCCTGCTGGGAGTGATCGGCATGATGAAAGGATTGCTGTTCGATGTCTCCCTCTACGAAAACACACCGAACCTGTTCATCAATGTGCGCTTTGTCGTGGGCCTGCTTTCAGCCGTCCTGCTCGGTGTGCAGGGCAAGTTTGCTGGGAAGTTCCCCGAAGAAGAAACATCGGCGCGTTGGCAGGATATGCTGTGGTGGGTCGCGATCCTCGGAGCCGTGGGCGTCCTCTTTGCTGACACCTTCTGGACACTGGGATTGGATGACGGATTTAGCTGGCTGATCACCTCCCTCATGCTGATGGGAGCCGGCGCGGCGGTACTGCTCATGGCGCCTGCCAAATCATCGGTAACCCGGCTGGGCAGTATCCTCCTCCTGCTCGTTCCTCTGAAGCTGTTGATTGTCGACGCATGGATTGGCCTCGATATCGGAGGGTATGGTATGACGCCGTTCGGCAATGCCATTATCTGGGTTGAACTGGTGATGGTTGCGATGATTATTCTGGTGCTGCTTCCCCGGATCGCCGCACGGGAGGTTGCGCTGATTTTACCTGCACCGACTTTTTCCCGCATATTGAATATCGGATCGCTAGCGGCAGCTATCGGCGTGGTGTCCATTGAGATTCAGCGGAAGCCCGATGACTGGGCCGATATGGCCGTAACGATTCTATGGGCAATCAGTGCGCTCGCATTGATCCTGTTCGGAATGAAGCGGCGCAGTGCTGCTCACCGCTACTTCGGGCTGGTCCTGTTCGGGCTGACTACACTGAAGGTTTTGCTGGTCGACTCGTCGGATCTGGCAGGGCTTGAGCGAATCGTTGCCTTTATCGGTACCGGCATATTGTTACTGGCGCTCTCATTCGCATATCAAAGGGCTTCCGCCTATTTCCAAAAGCTAGGAGAAGACGATTGAAGACTCCATATCTCACCATCATTCTGCTGGTCGGATCGTTACTACCCGCATACGGTCAGAAAAACCTTCAGTCCAGATTCGAACTCATACGACCTATCGAAGATGCTTTCAGCAAAGGCCGGCAGGGCAAGCTGATCGTAACGGATGATATCTTCGGGCAGTGCCACAGCTATCCCCATGAC
>JABDQT010000169.1 GCA_013042165.1 Kiritimatiellales bacterium
ACCAGCGATCCGGTCCTCTGCGCCAAGGGGCTGCACGAAACGGAATATATCCGCGAGATTGCATCCGGCCTGTCGACCTCGCGAACCGTCATTTCCCCTTGGGTGGGCGAGGAGCTCAGCGGCGCCCAAAGTTTGAAGTTGCTGACGAACACCGGCATGCAACTGACGGCATGAGGCAGGGCGGGGTGTCCTCAACCCGCCTCCGGTCCCGAGCCTGCCGAAGGACGGACCTGTGCTACCCCTTGATCACCGCAACGGCCAGCAGCACCCAGCCGGCAATAAAGAACAGCCCTCCGATCGGGGTGATGGCACCAAGTATTTTCACGCCGCTGATGCTGAGCGCATAGAGACTGCCGGAAAAGATGACGATGCCCGCGAGCATCGACCCGCCGCTGGCGGTGAGCAGTGCGGATTTATAGTGGAGCGAAAGCAGGCCGATCGCGAGGAGGGCGAGCGTGTGATAAAAGTGATACTCCACGCCGGTTTTGTAGATCGCCAGCATCTCATCACATAGCCTGTTCTTCAGCCCATGCGCCCCGAACGCGCCGATCATGACGGCTAAGGCGCCACTGATGGAACCAAGCATTAGAAATAACTTTGCACTTGGGTTCATGGTTGCTCCTGCGAGTTGTTCCATTGCAGATCGGTGATCTGCAGGGTGGTGCGGGTTCCGGTGGCCTTGTCCTGTATTTCCAGATCCTTCGCCACCCACATGCCGTCGATTTTCTTGATACTTTTGATCTTCATGCGGCGGATCTGTTGCTTCTTCGCATCGAGTGTCTGTGCCTCAAGCAGCATGCCCATCTTCTTTTCGATCCAGAGGCGCATACTGTGTTCGGAATCCGGTATCGGCACATCGACCACGTAACAGTCGCGGTTAATCTTTTTCTCTTCGTCAATCAGCTGTGCATCCGGCCACCAAAGTACGGAGAAACTCAGGTCCGCCCAAGTGATGCCGGTGTCGAGAATGTCGGATGTCGGAGTACTTCCGGGGTTACTGAAGGTATAGCGCGGCCGGTGGTCCTCCCAGGTGATGTCGAGCGTCTCGGTGTCGATGCGGTAGCTGGCGACCGGTTTTTCCGCTCCCCAATTGAGCTCCATCACCACCGGCAGATTGGCCTGCGTAAAGCCCTTCGCGGTGCGCACCTTCAAGCGGCCGGTCAGTGTGATCGGATCGGATGGCAGGCTGGAGCGAACAAATGCCAGAATGTCATCCGCCGGCAGCGGTTCGGCAAACCCCGCTATCGAGCAGATGGAAATCAGGCTGGTTAACAACAACTTTTTCAATTCACTAGTCTCCGGTATGGGCCACTGAAGAACGCGGATTAACACGGAACAGGATCGGTGTTATTCGGTGTTGATCAGTGGCTAAATTCTATTCCTCGGAAAGTTTAAGCGCATAGTGCAGGGCCTGATCGATGGTCTTGACCGTTTTAAAGGTCAGCTTCTTTTTCACGTCGGCCGGGATCTCGTCGAGGTCGATTCTGTTCTTATCCGGAAGCAGGATGTGCCTGATACCGGCGCGTGCAGCGGCGAGCACCTTTTCCTTCACGCCGCCGACCGGCATAACGCGGCCGCGCAGGGTAATCTCTCCGGTCATGGCGAGGTCGGGCCGTACGGCCTTATCGAGCAGCATCGAAAGAATGGCCAGTGCGATGGCAACGCCGGCCGAGGGTCCATCCTTCGGGGTCGCACCGGCCGGCACATGGATATGGATGTCGCTTTTGATAAAGACATCCTCATCGATTTTGAGAGCGGCGGCATTGGCGCGTAAATAGCTCAGTGCCGCACGGGCTGACTCCTTCATGACATCACCGAGCGAGCCGGTCAGAATCAAGTTGCCCTTGCCGCTCATGCGGGTGGCTTCGATGAACAGGATGTCTCCGCCATAGGGCGTCCAGGCCAGGCCGGTGACAACGCCCGGTACCGCCTGGCGCTCCGCCACATCCTTTTCGACTTTGATCGGACCGAGAAAACCTTTGAGTTTGCGGACGGTCACTTCGACCGGGCGGGTCTTGCCCTCGGCAAATCCGCGCGCCACCTTGCGGCAGACATTGGCGATCTGCCGCTCCAGGTTGCGGACGCCGGCCTCGGCGGTATACCCACCGATGATGCCTTCAAGGGCATCGGTCGTGAACTTGATGTTCGCCCGCTTCAAGCCGTGCTCCCGGATCGCCTTGGGCGCAAGGAACCGGCGCGCAATATGCACCTTTTCCTGCAGGGTATAGCCGGAGATGCGGATCACTTCCATCCGGTCGCGCAACGGACCGGGAATCGTGTCGAGCATGTTGGCGGTGGTGATGAACAGGACCTTGGAGAGATCGAACTCCAGATCGAGATAGTGGTCGTTGAAGGTCGCGTTCTGCTCGGGATCCAGCACTTCGAGCAGGGCGGAGGCGGGGTCGCCGCGAAAGTCGGAGCCGACCTTGTCGATCTCATCGAGCATGAAGACGGGGTTGTTCGCGCCGCAGCGCCGCAGGCTTTCCACGATACGGCCGGGCATTGCGCCGATGTAGGTGCGGCGGTGACCGCGAATCTCGGCTTCGTCGTGCATGCCGCCGAGCGACATGCGCACAAACTTACGGCCGAGTGCACGGGCCACGGATTTGCCGAGGGAGGTTTTCCCGACACCGGGCGGACCGGCCAGGCAGAGGAT
>JABDQT010000171.1 GCA_013042165.1 Kiritimatiellales bacterium
TGGATATATGAGGCCTGCAGGCTCTGCTCGAAAACCTTTACACATCCCGGATCGAGCGCATCCCGGATACCGTCTTCGCACACCCGTTCAATCTGGCGCGCCAGATCAATCAGCTGAGCATGCAGTGCATTGGTATGGCGTGAGCGCTCGATCAGATCGGCCGCCTTCTCGTCCAGCAGTTGAAACTTTTCCGCAGCCGCACCGCATTTCGGGCATGCACCATCAACCTCATCACCGTCGTGAATATAACCACACACCTCGCATCTCCATTTCTTCATCTCAATCTCCTTATTAGTAGTAAGTGATTTTAAAACGGGTTGAAACAAAAGCAAGAGTTGCTTGCCTACATTTGACTTTTACGCCTTGTGTGGTTGTGCATAATCGCAGACATGAAACTTGAACGCGTTGTCCAAACTCTCGAGTCCATCGCCCCCCTGAATCTTGCTGAAGAGTGGGACAATGTCGGGCTGCTGATCAATCCGCTGCGCAACCGATCGGTAAAAAAGATACTGCTGACGATCGATTTGACCGAGGCCGTGGCTGATGAGGCCGTAGCCGACAAAGTCGACCTGATCATCAGCTATCATCCGATACTGTTCCAACCCGTCACCCGCTTGAGTGCGAACAGTGCCTATGACCGGGCCATCATGAAGCTGATCCAGAAAAACGTAGCCGTCTATTCCCCCCACACCGCATTGGATGCGGTCATCGGCGGCGTGAACGACTGGCTGGCCGACGGCGTGGGTGAAGGCGATGTGACGGTGTTGAACCCCTCAGAAAACTCCGATGCGGGGCAAGGCCGATTGGTGGAACTTAAGCGGCCGGTAAAGCTGAAGACGCTGGCACAGCGCATCAAGAGCCATCTGGGGCTCAAAGACCTACGATTGGCCAAGCGATCCACCGACGATCCGATTCGAACCATCGCCCTGTGCGCCGGTGCGGGCACGGATGCCTTCAGGGGCATTCAGGCTGATTGCTTCCTGACCGGGGAAATGAGCCACCACAACATTCTGGCTGCCACAACGAACGGTACGCATGTGATCTTGTGCGAACACACTAATACCGAACGGGGTTATCTTCCGATCTTTCGAAAAATACTCCGTAAAGCGCTGGGTAACGGCGTTGACATAGTTGTATCGGCAGTCGATGCCGATCCCATCTCTGTCGGGTAGTCGTTGTAGGGCGGAAACGGTCAACGACCTTCCCGCCGTCTGGCTGGAAGGTCTTCAACCATTCCAGCCCTACAATTTAGTTTATGGCTTGTTTGAACGCCCTGTTCCTTGTTTAATCCCGCCCATCGTTTTACACAAAAAGGACACCACAGAATGGCCAAAAAGAAAAAATCCGCCTATGCAGAGGCAGGCGTAGATATTGATGTAATGATGAATTCGCTCAAGCGGATTGGAAAGAAAGTCAAAGCCACAAACACCTCCGGCGTCGTCAGCGAGCTGGGATCCTTCGGCGGTTTGTTCAAATCCCCCGGCAGGGAAAACCTGCTGGTCAGCAGTGTTGATGGGGTCGGCACCAAGCTCAAAGTGGCCCATATGGCCAACAAGCACAACACAGTCGGCCAGGACCTGGTCAACCACTGCGTGAACGATATCCTTGTCCAAGGCGCACATCCCCTGTTCTTTCTCGATTATCTGGGTGCCGCGGCGCTGGAGCCCAAGGTATTCGAAGACGTCGTCAGTGGCTTCTGCAAGGCCTGCAAGGAAAACGGTGCGGCCCTGCTCGGCGGCGAGACGGCCGAGATGCCGGGTCTCTACCCGAAAGGTGAATACGACCTCGTCGGCACCATCGTCGGCACCGTAGAACGTAAAAAACTGATTACCGGCAAAAAGATCAGGAAGGGCGACGTGCTCATCGGCCTGCCTTCCACCGGCCTCCAGACCAACGGATATTCCCTCGCCCGCAAGGTCATCTTCGAAAAAGCCGGAAAAAAGCTGAGCGATCTGGTGCCCGGCACCAAGACCACCTTCGAAAAAGCCCTCCTCGCCATCCACAAGAGCTATCTGAATCCGGTCAGTGCGGTCATGAAGAAAGTGGATATCCATGGCATGGCGCATATTACCGGAGGCGGTCTGTATGACAATGTTCCGCGTGTGCTCCCGGACAACGTGGATGCCCGGTTTGACCGCTCCACCTGGAAAATACCGCCGATCTTCCAGTTTATCGAAGAAGCCGGCAAAGTGGATCATGAGGAAATGTATCGCGTCTTCAACATGGGCATCGGCTATGTGCTGATGGTCGGAAAAAAGGATGTGGCTACTACGCTGAAAATCCTCAAGGCCAACAAGCAGCGCGCCATTATCGTAGGCGAAGTGGTGGCCGGCTCCGGTAAGTCGGTTCTGATTAACTAATTCTATTCATGGTTGAAATGTCGCATTCGCTGTTTCATAGGTAGGGACGAGTGTCCCTACTCGTCCTCATCGGCGGGGTGAGGACACCCCGCCCTACCCTTCCTTTTTCAGCGCTTTAATCGAGCCGATACAGGACAAACAAAAAAAGCGCCCCGCGAACGGGACGCTTTTATCAGTCAATCCTTCGATTGAACTTAGGCGTTCAGACGAGATTCAAGCTTCTCGAGCTGAGCGCTGATTTGCGATGGGAGTTTGTCGCCGAACTTG